>DATDHL010000429.1:0-4917 GCA_036521575.1 Edaphobacter sp.
GCCGTTGTTCGTCAAACACCTTGCGCGCCGCAATTTCTGATGAGGTTTAGGATTACTGCATGGACTGGAAGAGCAAACGGATCAGCATGCTACTGGAAGCGGCACTAGTCGAAGACAAAGTCGCCAATGACATTACAACGGCCCTGACGATCGCTCCCGGCCTTCGAGCCTCTGGAACGATCATCGCCAAGGAGGCCTGCGTCGTCTCGGGGCTGGGCTGCATTCCGGCCTTCCTCGAAATCTTCGGAAAGATGGCAGGTGGAAAGGTAGGGCGGTTTGAGGTCGTCAGCCACCCGGAGATCTTCGACGGGGTGAAGGTGAAGAAGGGACAGACGCTGGCTGTGATTCGGCATAATGCGGCGGCAATTCTTTCGTGCGAACGCGTAATCCTGAACCTGATGCAGCGCATGAGCGGCATTGCAACTTTGACGAATGAGTTTGTTCGCGCTGTCGCAGGGACAAAGACCAAAGTGCTCGATACGCGCAAGACGATCCCAGGGCTGCGTGCGTTGGACAAATACGCGGTCTGTTGCGGCGGGGGCGTAAATCACAGGCTCGATCTACAGGACGGCATCCTGATCAAGAACAATCACATCTCACTCGGCGGTGGCCTGCCAGTAGTGCTTGAGCGTGCTCTGGCCGCTCACAAAGCCGGGCAAGTTGTTCAGGTCGAAGTGCGCACCCAGCAGGAGCTTGATCAGGCGATTGCGGGCGGAGCCGAGTCCATCCTGCTGGACAACATGACGCCAACGACGGTGAAGAAGGCCGTGAAGCAGATTCGCGCCGCGCTGCCTGGAGTTCCGATTGAGGCCTCGGGCAACATGAATCTGAAGACGGTTCGCAAATATGCGCTCACTGGAGTCGATTTTATTTCCGTTGGGGCGCTGACGCACTCTGCTGCAGCGGCTGACCTCAACATGCGAATCACGGCTGATCTGTACTAGAGCTCGCCATGAGTGCATTTGATCTGCAAGCAGTGGAGGCAGCAATTGCCGAGACAGAATTCGCCGGCCGGATTCTTCACTTTCCCCTGGTTGGTTCGACGAACGTGTTGGCGCTCGAAGCAGCGCAGGCTGGAGCGAGGAACGGCGTCTGGGTTGCCGATGAACAGACGGCTGGGCGAGGACGCGGCGGACACGGATGGCATTCTGTTGCCGGAGATGGTCTGTACGTAAGCGCGTTGACGAGTCCGACCATTCCTCTAAAGATGGCGAACTGGCTGCCCCTGGCGACTGGGCTTGCCGCGCAGTCTGCGATTGAAGACGCAACGGGGCTACACGCAGATATTCGCTGGCCAAATGATCTTTTGCTAAACGGTCGCAAGTGTGGCGGCATACTGGTCGAGACGGCGTCCGTTGCTGTGAAGCCGAATGAGCCGGAGATGCTGAGATATGCGGTGATCGGCGTGGGAATCAACCTCAACCATAGCGATTTTCCTGCTGAGATTGAATCGCTGGCCACGTCTTTGAGGAAGGAAGGCGGGAAGGTCGTATCGAGAGAGAGTGTGCTGGCCGCATTGCTGCGCTCGCTCGATGAAGAGATACGTAAGCTGATTCAGCAGTATCGGGGAACGTTGAACGGCCCCGGTCTGCTTGAGCGCTTTGCTGCGGCATCAACGTGGATCAAAGGCAAACGAGTCCACGTGGAGGAGGGCGGCGGCTATACTGGCGTGACGGCCGGATTGGACGCACGTGGTTTTCTACAGGTGGCCGGAGACGATGGCGCTCTGCATACCGTTCTCTCTGGCGGCGTTCGGGCGCTTGCAGGAGAGTAGAACGAAGATGCTACTGGCACTCGATGTCGGCAACACAAACACTGTACTTGGGCTCTACAAACAAGGCGCTGACGGTGCTCACTCGGAGACGGTGGCAAGCTGGCGCATCACCACATCGGCCAACTACACGGTGGATGAGTTCGGCGTCCTGCTGCGTGATCTCTTCAGTCTGCGCGGGCTGGATACCTCGATCGTAACTGGCATTGTGATCTCGTCGGTGGTTCCGCCACTGGACTCTGCGCTGCGCCAAGTCTGCGAACTCTACTTCAAACTAAAGCCGTTGTTCATCGAGCCGGGAGTGAAGACCGGACTGCCGATCCTGACCGACAACCCGTCCGAAGTGGGCGCGGACCGCATCGTTAATTGCGTTGCAGCCTTCGAACGTTTTGGCGGGCCTACCATTGTGATCGACATGGGCACGGCGACGACGTTTGACGTCATCTCGAAGAAGGGCGAGTTCCTCGGCGGTGCGATAGCTCCTGGCCTGAAGATCTCCGCCGATGCGCTCTTCGCACGCGCGGCACGTCTGCAACGTGTCGATGTGAAAAAACCCGCGAAGGTCATCGGCACAAACACAGTCGACAACATTCAGATCGGCCTCTACTACGGCTACATTGGACTGGTCGACGGCATCCTTGAGCGCATGATCGCAGAGTTGGGGCCGGAGACGAAGACAGTGGCGACGGGCGGCTTGGCAAAGCTGATTGCAGGCGGATCGAAGTATATCGCCGAGGTGGACGACATGCTGACGCTGAACGGCCTGCGAATCATCTATGAGCGCAATGTTGACCGCATCAAGAAGCGCGGAGCGTAGAGCGTTGTCGTCGGCTTCACATACTGAGAGCGCGCACCGCAGCCGCAGCCAGAGCGGCGCCCGCCAATGGCCCGAGAATCGGCACCCACGCATATCGCCAGTTTGAGCTGCCCTTGCCCGCAATCGGCAACACAGAGTGAGCGATGCGGGGACCGAAGTCGCGGGCGGGATTGATTGCATATCCCGTCGTCCCGCCGAGGGAGAGTCCAATCCCCCAGACCAGCGCACCCACGAGCATCGGGCCTAGACCCGCGGCAACTCCAGCAGGGGAGACGCGCTTTGAGAACAGGGCAGTCGCAACTAGCACCAGCACAAAGGTGCCGAGCACTTCGCTGAAGAAGTTCCACATCGGTCTATACACTGCGGGCGCAGTAGCAAAGCAGGCAAATTTTGTATCGGGGTCTTCGGTGAGCTCCCAGTGGGGCTTGTACTGCAGCCACACGGCAACGGCCCCGCAGAATGCGCCAAGTAACTGGGCCGGAATATATGTGAAAAGCCGTATCGGGTTTCCGGTCATCATCACGGAGGCCAAGGTGAACGCTGGATTCAGGTGGCCATCGGAGTCTCCCAGCGCTGCGCTAACCGCGACTCCGGCGAACACTGCTACCGCCCAGCCTGTCGTAATCGAGATCCATCCCGCATTCTGCGCCTTCGATTTATTCAAGAGCGCACCGGCAACAACGCCATTGCCCAGCACGATCAACACAAACGTTCCGACAAATTCACCAACAACGGCAGACCAATTCACCATAACCTTCACTCACCCTCGTAGACATATCCTTGAGCCACTGCGTAAAAATTTGCGAGATCCTTGTTCCGCCACGCTTGGGTACGGCCAAGCTCCTTTGCCAGCAGATCGGCAACTACCGGCGCTGCTTCTATTGCGGCCCGCGCGTCCAGAAACAAGGCACGTGTCCGACGAGCCAGCACGTCCTCGACTGTGCGTGCCATCTCGTGCCGCGCAGCCCAAACTACTTCACGCAACCGATACGGAAGCCGTGGATGCAGAAGCGCGTTCAGCGCAGAATCATGATCTGAGAGCGCCTGAATCAACGGTAGGTCGGTCCCATAGACGCGCTCGGGCTCTGCGATACCAGCCGAATCATCCGTCCATCCATGCAGCTTCAGATCGAGCGTCCGCGAAGCTACTTTGGGCAAGCCAGCCACATCGACAGCGTGATCGATCGCGTCCTGACCCATGCGCCGATAGGTCGTCCACTTGCCGCCGGTCACCGTCACCAACCCCGACTGCGAGACCAGCACGGTATGATCGCGCGATAGCTTCGATGTCGTTCCGTGCCCCTTCCGAACGAGTGGGCGCAGCCCAGACCAGACACTGAGAATCTCCTCAGTCCGCGGCCTGCGTCCAAAATATTGGACAATATGCTCAGACAAAAACCTTCGTTCTGAAGCCAGCGAGCGCGGCTCCGCAGAAGCGTGCTCTACCGGCTCGTCCGTGGTCCCGACAACGGTCGCTCCGTGCCACGGTATCGCAAAGAGCACACGTCCGTCGGAGGTCTTCGGAATCATCATCGCCGTACCGCCCGGCAGAAACGACTGCGGCAGAACAAAGTGGGTTCCCTGGCTCACCGACAGCAGCGAACCGGGCTCCGCTCCATCCATCGCGAGAATCTCTTCAGTGAAAACTCCGCCCGCATTCACCACGACCTTCGCGTTGAGGTCAAATCGCGCATCACTCTCGCAGTCGCGCGCTTGAATTCCCGCCGTCTTTCCATTCAATTTCAACAGGCCGGTAGCTTCGACATAGTTGACCGCAGTTCCGCCCAGATTCTGAAAGGTCCGCAGCAAAGAGATGACGTAGCGAGCATCATCGAACTGCCCATCGTGATACAGCACGCCGCCCTTCAGGCCCTCGCCTGCGATGCCTGGCAGCATCTCGAGTGTCCGATCTCGCGAGAGCAGCTTCGACGCCCCGAACGAGAACCGGCCAGAAAGCCGTTCGTAAACCTTCAACCCAAATCCGTAATAGGGAAGCCCGAAGTAGTTGAATACCGGAACAACAAACGACAGGTCGTGCACCAGATGAGGAGCGTGGCGCAGCATGTGTCCGCGCTCGCGCAGCGCATCCAACACGAGCGTTACATTCATCTGTTCCAGATACCGCACGCCGCCATGTACCAGCTTTGTGCTGCGGCTCGAAGTTCCCTTCGCGAAGTCGTCGCGTTCCACAAGCACTGTGCGAAATCCACGCGAAGCCGCCTCTACCGCAGCGCCCAGACCCGTTGCACCGCCGCCGATTACCACCACGTCCCACGGCTCAGTTTGCTCGCCCAGCTGCCGCAGAAGCTCTTCGCGTCCGGTCAACCTT
>DATDHL010000430.1:0-6322 GCA_036521575.1 Edaphobacter sp.
CCTCGCCATCATCAACAAGCCCGCCGGCATGATGGTCCACGCAGGCTCCGGCGCCACCGACGACTCCCGCAACCACGGCACCCTCGTCAACGCCCTCCTCCACCACTTCAACAAGCTCTCCGGCATCGGCGGAGACCTCCGCCCCGGCATCGTCCACCGCCTCGACAAGCAGACCAGCGGCATCATCCTCGTCGCCAAGGACGACTCCACCCACCGCAAGCTCGGTGACATGTTCGCCCAGCGCGAGGTCGAAAAAACCTACCTCGCCCTCGTCCACGGCAACATCACCAAAGACAACACCACCGTCAACCTCCCCATCGGCCGCGACCTCGTCCGTCGCACCCGCATGACCACCCGCCGCTCCGCCGAAAGCGAAGGCGTTCGCCCCGCCGTATCCCACGTCAAGGTTCTCGAGCGCCTCACCACCCCCTACGGGCCCTTTACCCTCGTCGAGGTCCGCATCGAAACCGGCCGCACCCATCAAATCCGCGTCCATCTCCAGGCCCTCGGCCACCCCGTCGTCGGCGACACCCTCTACGGAGCCCCCCACGTCATCGGCAAAGACGAGAACACCCTCTCCCTCGACCGCAACTTCCTCCACGCTGCCCGGCTCGCCTTCACCCACCCTCAGAGTCAAAAAAGCATGCAGATCGAGGCTCCACTCCCGCCCGATCTGAAATCGTTTCTAGCTGCCATCCGTAGCAGTAATTCGTAGGGACTCAGACCCGGATTGAGTAAAATCAAACTAGTGACCGCCATCGACCGTACCCCCCGCACGCTCTCCCGTCTGATCTGGGCCCTTCCGCTCACCGTTGCACTCGCCGCCGCGCCGCTCCACGCAACCGAGCAGCTTCCCGCCGCGCCAGCTCCGCAATCCGTTGCGCCCGCAGCCGCCATCCAGTCTCCAGCGCCGAAGACCCAGCCTGCCTCCCAGGCGACCAAACCCGCGCAACAGCCCTCGGCTAAAGAGCAGACCCCCGTCAGCGACGAGCCCGTGACAACCCTCCACGTCCAGGCCAACGAGGTCAACCTCATCTTCACCGTCACCGACAAGAAGGGCCGTTTCATCACCGGCCTCAAGCGCGAAAACTTCGGTCTCCTCGACGACGGTCGCCCACCCATCTCCGTTCTCCACTTCTACCAGCAGACCAACCTGCCCCTCCGTGTCGGCATCATGCTCGACACCTCCAGCTCCATCCGCCAGCGCTTCCAGTTCGAGCAGGACTCCGCCGTCGAGTTCCTCCTCCAGATCCTCCACCGCAACGACCGCGCCTTCGTCATGGGCTTCGACATCCAGACCGACATCGAACAGGACTTCACCAACAACGTCGATCTCCTCAACCAGGGCATCCGCAGGCTCCGTCCCGGCGGCGGCACCGCTCTCTTCGACGCCCTCTACAAGACCTGCCGCGAGCAGATGCTCACCCTCCAGGAAGAGAACGCCGTTCGCCGCGCCCTCATCCTCGTCTCTGACGGCGACGACAACTACAGCCGCGTTCAGGAGTCCGACGCCATCAAGATGTGCCAGCGCGCCGGCACCATCGTCTACACCATCAGCACCAACATCAGCCCCAGCAAGGACAAGGGCGACGAGACCCTCCGCGCCATCTCCGAGGCCACCGGCGGCCAGCCCTTCTACCCCACCAAGCTCGAAGACGTAGCCATCGGCTTCCGCAACATCCAGGAAGAGCTCCGCAGCCAGTACGCCCTCGTCTACCGCCCCGCCGACCTCAAACAGGACGGAGCCTTCCGCACCATCTACCTCCAGGCCCTCGACCCCCGCTACAGGGTCCGCGCCCAAAAGGGCTACTTCGCCCCCAAACCACCCCAATAGCCCGTCATCGGTACATCGGAAACACGGGTTTGCCAAATTCGCCGCCAAAACCCTCCGCTTAGCCGTTGCTGTTTTGCACTTGTCGTTGCCGTTGCTTTTCTTGCTTGTCATCGCGCAGGGATCTGCCGTTGCCGTTGTTGTTGCTTTTCTAGTTGTCATCCCGCAGGGATCTGCTTCTGCCGTTGCCGTTGTCTGTTTTGCTCGTCATTCTGAGCGGAGCGAAGAATCACTGTATTTCGCCCGCAGAGCCACAAGCGCCAGTGGGGGCACCCATACCGTCACCCATCCACCCAAAAAATCTGTCAAGCCCTGAACTCCCATAACTCATTGCAATGAAAGCATATCTCCACCGCCTATTAATTACCACCAGCCCGCTATAATAGAACTAGAAACAAAAGAGAGAGCCTCGGCGCAGCCGAGGCTCTTCGCATCTAACCAACAACCGACAACCGGAAGTCCGGACCTATGTCCTTTCTTTCGAAGATTTTGAGACTTTAAGTACCCAGGGGGGAGTACACACATGTCCGAGACCAAACGCTACCAATGCCGCCACATCTTCACCGAAGGCCGCCGCTGCGCCAGCCCCTCCTTACGCCACGAAGACTTCTGCTACTACCACCACACCACCCGCCGTCCCGCGCCCGACCCGCGCACCCGCCAAAACTCCGAAGACCGCTACGCCTTCGACCTCCCCCTCCCCGAAGACCGTGCCGCCATCCAACTCGCCATCGGCCACATCCTCCTCCGCATCGCCCACAACCAGATCGACGCCAAACGGGCAGGCCTGCTCCTCTACGGCCTCCAGATCGCCAGTTCCAACCTACCCCGCCAAAACCCCAAGCAAACCCAACCACCCCAAGTCGAAGAGATCACCACCCACCCAGACCTCGGCCTCCTCGCCCCACCAGCCGAGTACGACGAAGACACCGCCTCAGGCCGCCCCAGAAGCATCCTGCGCGACCTCCTGGAAGACCTGCGCAAACCCTTAGAGGAAGAGGAGGAATCGGGTGCGGGTGCCCCACATCTCGATTCTGAGATGTGGGTTTCTTTCCAAGCCCCACAACAACCCGAGACCAACACCCCCACCACCCAAGTCCTCCCCACCCTCCATGCCATAGCTGAAACCGCAGCTAAGGAGCACCTTTCCTATTCCTCCAGAGCGTTAAAAGGCCGTCATTCCGACCCATCGAAGCCGAAGGGGAAGAATCCCTGTGTCGGGAAAAATACTTTTATGTTCAGCCCCCATAACACCCCTTACAGATTGTACTGAGCCCCAATGACGACGGCCTGGCGAAGACATCGCTCCTCATGAAAAATATGCTGCATGTCTCAACTATTTTTCGTGGTCGGCTGTAATCAATCGGTCCAGCATTTGCTATCGAAACACAGACGGAAGAGTTTTGTTTCCCCGTAAGCCACTTTTCTATTCAATGCTTTACGTGACCACCTCTCATTCGAAATGACTTATGGCATGTGAGATGCTCCCAAACCGTAGTAGTTTACGAAAAAGACAGGATAGACATGAGATCAAAATGGTTATTGGGCTTTGTAGTTGCTTCAGCTCTTTCGGCTCCCGCATTTGGACAGATTCAGATTTACATCGGGACACCTCCTCCCCCGGTTCGTTATGAGGTTCTTCCGCCGCCACCAGCAGCGGTTGGCTATGCATGGACGGCAGGCTATTGGGAACCCCACGGGCCTCACTATCGATGGGTGCCAGGACGGTACATGGCGGCTCCCTACCCTGGAGCGGATTGGACTCCGGCCCGTTACGAGCGTGATGACAGGGGTTGGAAGCTTCACAAGGGGTACTGGGTGCACAGAGGCAACCCTCACGATCGGGACAATGACCACCACGACCATGGGAATGGACACGGCCACGGACACGACCGCGACTAAAGAACCTATCAAAGTATCAAAGTTAGAGGCGGCAGCTCAGACTGCCGCCTCTGACTTTTGGTGATGAACTGGAACTATCCCGCAAAATCCGGGTCTGATTAGGGAAGAGGCTCTACGCACAATGATCCGTCGTCTCCCCATTCTTCTTCTTGCCACGCTCACCATCGCCGCACCCTTCGCATCCGCGCAGCAACCCGCAGGGATCAACCAAAGCCTCAACGATCTGGCCAGCCAGCCCGCCACACACATGTCGATGACCTTCGACCGCTCCATGCTCCAGCAGGCCCAGAGCCTCATCGACAACAGCGACCTCAAGCGTGCCGCCGCGGCCCTCAGCAGCATCACCGTCGACACCTACCACTACCACGAGCCCGCCTTCTACACCCCCGAGACGATGGGCTCCATCATCGCCACCTACCACGCCGCCGGCTGGAAGCACCTTGTCAACGCCAACGCCACACCGGCGCAGAGCGCTCAGCCCCGCGCCACGATGACCGACCTCTGGCTGCACTTCCACGGAGCCGAAATCGACGACGTCACCGTCCTCGTCCGCGCCCCCCGCGACATGAACCTCATCCAGGTCTCCGGAGCCCTCCGCCCCCTCGACCTCGTCCACCTAAGCGGCCACTTCGGCATCCCCAAAGTCGACCCGAACGCCGTCATGGTCCCCGCCCCCGACGGCCGTTAATTATCGAAAATTACTGCCGTTCTTTTTCGCAATAATCTGTCATTTCGACCGGAGCTGCTCGCGCTTTCTTGCGAGCTGCGGAGCGGAGAAACCCGCTTCTCTACCGAGAATTCTACCGAGAATCAAACCTACCGATACTGCTCCACCCTCTTCAGCAACTCCAGCTTCCGCCCCGGCTCCAGAAAACTAGCCTCCACCGAATTCGCAGCCAGCTCCCGCATCTGCTCCAGCGAGAACTCGAACCGCTCCTGCACCAGCACATATTCCCCCAGCAGATCGCTTCCAAACATCGGCGGATCGTCCGAGTTGATCGTCACCATCAACCCCGACTCAAAGTACAGCCTCACCGGATGCTCCCCCAGCTCCTTGCAACAACCCGTCTTCAAATTACTGGTCACATTCAGCTCCAGGGGAATCTGCTTCGCCGCCAGCACATCCATCAACTCCGAGTCGTTCTGCGCCGTAAGAGCATGCCCAATCCGCTCCGCCCCAATATTGATCGCCGACCACACACTCTTCGGTCCCACAGACTCACCCGCATGAGCCGTCAGCCGCAGCCCTGCATCCCTGGCCTCCGCATACAACTCGCGAAACTGGTCCGCAGGCCCACGAGCCTCATCGCCCCCAATCCCAATCCCCACAATGCTTGGATAAGTCGCCCTCAGCTCCGCCGCCTTGCGAAACACCCGCGCCCCCTCCTCGACCCCAAAATGCCTCACCGCATCAATAATCCACAGAACGGTAGTCCCAAACTCCCGCTCGCCCCGCAGCCGCCCCCGCTCAATCGCCTCAACGTAGGGCTCAACCTCAGCCTTCTTCCAGTAATAAATAATCCCGAACGAGATATAGACCTCGGCGTGCACCACACCCTGCGACGCTAGCTCACGAATCATGTTGTACGTAATCAGCTCATATTCGTCAGGCCCGCGCAGCCGCTCCGTCACCGCCTTGAACGACATCAAAAAACCGACAAAGTCCTCGTACGTATAAAGCTTCTTCGCCGTCTCCAGAGTGAGCGGCTCCGCATCATGCCGCCTGCTAAGTTCCACTAGAGTCTCCGGCTTGATCGTCCCTTCAAGATGAAGATGCAGTTCCGCCTTAGGCAGCCCACGCAGCCACGCAACTACATCGATCTCTGGCTGTTTCGCTTCTTTTCGAGCCATCGCTCTATCCTAGGCCTCCGGCGCGTAGAACTCGCTCCGCTTCCGGCTATAGAACACATACACAACCAGCCCAATCACCAGCCAAACAAAGAACCGCACCCAAGTCTTCGCAGGCAATCCTGCCATCAGCAGAACGCAGAACAGCACGCTCAGCACAGGAATCACTGGCCCAAACGGAACCTTGAAACCCCGATGCCGCTTCGGATCCTTATACCGCAGCACGATCACGCCCATCGACACCAGCACAAACGCAAACAGCGTCCCGATATTCGACATCTCCGCAAACGTACCGACGTCAAACAGGCCCGCCGGAATCGCTACCAGCACTCCAGCCACCCACGTAGCAAACGCCGGAGTCCTGAACCGCGGATGAACCTTGCTGAACGCACTCGGCAGCAGCCGGTCACGCGACATCGCAAACCAGACCCGCGCCTGCCCCAGCTGAAACACCAGGATCGACGAGATCATTCCCACAATCGCGCCCAGCAGTACCGCCAGCCGCACCCAGTGCAGCCGATGCCCTCCCGGCGTCAACGAAACTCGTTTCAACGCATTCACCACCGGAGCGCCATCGCCCGCCACGCTCTGCCACGGCACCATTCCCGTCAGCACCATCGCCACGCCGATGTACAGAATCGTGCACACTACCAGCGTGGCCAGAATCCCTATCGGCACATCCCTCTGCGGATTCTTGCACTCCTCGCTAGCCGTCGAGACCGAGTCGAAGCCGATATACGT
>DATDHL010000431.1:0-4760 GCA_036521575.1 Edaphobacter sp.
GGTACAGGAATAGCTTTTCCCGATCCCTATCTTGCCGGTCGCGCGCCACAGTTCATCTTCTATAACTTTGGCATGCAGCGTGAGGTTACGAATAACATCACCGTTTCGGTGAACTATGTCGGTAGCCAGAGCCACTTCATAGCCGGGGCGGGCAATATCCGCGGTCTGCAATCAGGTCAGCTCGATCCTAAATGGCTGGGACTGGGGAGCGTCAATATCGCCGGCGTAAGCACTAACTTCCTCTCTAAGCCAGCCAGCTCGGCTAACCTGGCCCAACTTGCCTCAGCTGGTATCAACCTTCCTGTTCCCTATGCCGGATACACTCAGGCAGCCAATCTCGCCGCAGGATCAAATGCAACCATCGCCCATATGCTTACGTGGATGCCGCAGTTCTCCGGTACCACCGATACATGGGGCAATGTCGCGAATGCAAACTATAACGCCTTTCAGCTCTCCGTCAGTCATCGTCCGGCGCACGGTTTGACGATGAACATCAACTACACCTACTCCAAGAGCATTGACGATGCAGGTACTGCGCGCAGCGGTTGGGCGCTTCCTGCTTCGGCGACTGCCAGCGGCCATGCCTGGGCTCAGAATCGCATCGATCGTTCGCTTAGCATTAACAGTCAGCCGCAGAACCTGAGCATCTTCGGCGTCTACGAACTTCCCTTCGGCAAGGGGAAGATTGGTGGCGACCACTTCGTTGTCCGTGCACTGCTTGGCGGATGGGATTTTTCGAACATCTTCCAATACTCTTCCGGTCTTCCGTTGGCCATCGTAGGAACTTGCAACAGCACCCAGAATGTTGGCCAGGGACAATGTATGCCGGATGCAAATCCGAACTTCCGCGGCAACGCACGTAAGAATGGTGGTTGGGGAGACGGTGTGACAGCGGCAACGTTGGGGAGTCTGAGCTATCTTGTCGGTGCAGTTGGAAATACGAACTCCGGGGCGGGCAGTGACTCGACCTCCTGTTCTACTTCGACTGGGCCGTACTGCAACTCTGGCAACTTCATGGTCGGTAATCTGTCGCGTATCGCTCCCAATGGTTTGCGTGGGCCGAGTGTGTATCGTTTGACCAGCGCTCTCCATCGTACCTTTGTCTTCACCGAACGGGCTCAGTTCGTCTTTGGTGTCGACTGCCAGAATGTGACGAACACCGTCACCTTCGGAAATAACGCGGCGAATAACCAGATCGGCGTCAACGTAAACAGCGGCAATTTCGGAACCCTCACTTTCGCGAGTGCTGACGCCCGCGCCTTCCAGTTCTCCGCAAGGTTTGTCTTCTAGGCTGCTCGTTTTCTTTTTCACAGAGCCAGGTGCACAAATGTACGTGCATCTGGCTCTGTGTATTTTGTGTCCGGTCCGAAATTATCTCTGCCGTATGGCTGAAGGAAATCGGTTACATTAGAGTGGGGCTGACCGTTGTAGGATGACTTTGGCTAGCAAATTTAATACGAACGTATGGCGGGTTGCATGAAGGTCGACGATGCATTGGCGCTGCAGGTACATCGACGGAAATTTGGCCTGAATGGCCAATTATTCGCGGCGCCGGCACGTGTGAATCTGATTGGAGAACATACGGACTATACGGGTGGGTTAGTCATGCCCATGGCAATTGACTTCCGCACCGCGGCTGTTATCAGCCCGAGGGGGGATGGCCGGGCAGTGTTCTATTCGGCCAACTTTGATGAAGAGGTCTCTTTTGAGATTGCTTCGCTGGGGCGGGCGCGGGGGGAGTGGAGCGACTATCCGGCTGGAGTGCTGTGGAGCCTGTTGCAGGAAGGTATTGCGGTGGGTGGCTTCAGCATGACGTTGATGGGGGATGTGCCGCTGGGGGCGGGACTGAGTTCTTCGGCGTCGATTGAGGTGGCTACGGCTATGGCCTTGCTGTCGCATGCGGGGGCGACGCTGCCGCTGGAGAAGATTGCCACGCTTTGCCGCCGGGCCGAGAACGAGTATGTCGGAGCCAAGAGCGGGATCATGGATCAGTTTGTAGTGACGGGCGGGGTGGCGCATCGGATGATGCTGCTGGATTGCCGCTCGCTGGGGTACGAGTTGTTGCCGCTGCCTGAGCAGGAGCGTGTGGTGATCTGCAACTCGATGGTGAAGCATGATGTGGCGGCTGGAGAGTATGGGGACCGGCGAGATGAGGTGGAGGCTGGCCAGGCGGTGTTGCGGCGTTTGAGGCCAGGCATTGAGCTGCTGCGGGATGCGACGGTTGAGGATCTGGAAGCTTGTCGGGAGAAGATGACTCCGGAGAGCTTTGCAAGGTGCAGACACATCATTACTGAGAATGCGCGGGTGATGGAGGCACGTGGGGCTCTGCTGGATGGTGACATGGAGCGGTTCGGAGCGTTGATGGTTGAGGCTCATGCGAGTATGCGGGATGATTTCGCGGCGAGCTGCGTTGAGGTGGATCAGCTGGTTGAGATTGCGATGAGGCAGCCGGGGTGTTTTGGGGCGCGGATTAGCGGGGGTGGGTTTGGCGGCTGTACGGTGAATGTGGTGAGTGTGGAGCGGACGGAGCAGTTTGTGGAGGCTGTGCAGCAGGAGTATGCCGCGGCTACGGGAATTGAGGCGCAGTGCTTCGTGTGCGAGCCTTCCGATGGTGCGGTTGCGTTGGCAGCGAAGGTGGGTGCGGCTTGAACCCACTGGCTCAACAGAATCCTCATCGACGGTTCAACCCTCTGAAGCGGGAGTGGGTGCTGGTTTCGCCGCACCGGACGCAGCGGCCCTGGCAGGGACAGACGGAGAAGACGGCTGCTCCGCCGGCGCTCCAGTACGATCCGGAGTGCTATTTGTGTCCGGGGAATGTTCGGGCTGGTGGGGCGAGGACGGACAAGTATTCGAGCACGTATGTGTTTGAGAACGACTATGCGGCTTTGAAGCCGGATAGTCCGCGATTTTTGAGTGATGACGGCGGCAAGGGGTTGCTGGTTGCAGAGGGGGAGAGCGGGGTTTGCCGAGTGATCTGCTTTTCGCCTCGGCATGATCTGACGCTGGCCAAGATGGCTGTCGAGGAGATTCGGGCGGTGGTGGATCTTTGGGCAGAACAGTCTCGTGAGCTTGGTTCGCGGGAGGACATCTCCTACGTGCAGGTGTTTGAGAATCGCGGGGCGATGATGGGGGCCAGCAATCCGCATCCGCACGGGCAGATATGGGCTAGCCGGTCGGTGCCGAATGAGGTGGTGGCCGAGTTGGCTGGGCAGACGGCGTATCTGAAGGAACATGGTTGCTGCCTGCTTTGCGAGTATCGGGCGATGGAGGTTGCGCTTGGGGAGCGGGTGATTGCGGCGAATGATAGTTTCGTTGCGGTGGTTCCTTTCTGGGCGGTTTGGCCGTTTGAGGTGATGATTCTTCCGATGCGGCATGTGGCTGATCTGGAGTCGATGACCCCGGAGGAGCGGGATGGGTTTGCGGCGATCCTGAAGCAGGTGACGGCGACTTACGACAAGGTGTTTGATACGCCGTTTCCTTACTCGATGGGGCTGCATCCTCGCCCTTACGATGGGGAGGAGCATCCGGAGTGGCATTTTCATGCTCACTTCTATCCGCCTCTGCTTCGCTCGGCGACCATCCGGAAGTTTATGGTTGGGTTTGAGCTGCTGGGTGGGCCTCAGCGGGACATTACGCCTGAGTCGGCTGCTGAGACGCTTCGGCAGGCGGCCTTGCAGTAGTACCCCCCTCCCCCCGTACTTATTGATCTAAAGTCTTCGAAGTAGAAGACTTAGGTCTGGACTTTGTTTGTACCTCTCCTTTGGCGCATGAAAACGCCCCGACTGTTGGCCGGGGCCTTCTTTTCGTTCTTATTTTTTAAGAGTAGCAGATGAGGGGTAATTAATCGGCAGGTGGATCTGTTTGATTCTATGTTGGTTATGATGTTTTTGGGCTTGACAGGTTTTTGAGGACTGCGTTTGCCGGGACAAGGTTAAAAAGCAGATACCCCTTCGTGGATGACAAGCAAGAAATGCAAGGGCAAGGCAAGAGCTGGCTGGGTAGAGGGATACTTTCCCACCCATGTCGCGGTGAGACTGCGCCATGGATGGGGCACCCCAGCGTTTTGTGATGGGTTGGGATGATAAAGAACAGCAACTGCAAATTTGTGACGAATGACTGTTGACATATTCCTATATCGGAATATTATTCAGTCATGGCACGAGCGGCGACGACTACGGATGTGTTCAATGCGATCGCGGAGCCTCGGCGGCGCGAGGTCATCGGGGTACTCGCGGACGGCAGGGAGTATGCGGTGGGGGAGGTGGTGCTGCGGTTGCGGATGTCTCAGCCTGCGGTGTCGAAGCATCTGGGGGTGCTTCGTAAGGTTGGGGTGGTTTCGGTGATTAAGCGGGGGCAGCATCGGATGTACCGGTTGAATGCGGCGGAGTTGAAGCCGGTGCATGACTGGGTGAAGGTGTTTGAGCGGTACTGGACCCATCAGTTGAGCCAGATCAAAGAACGCGCCGAGCGGAAGGCTTTGGAACGGATGGTTTCGTCCGATCCGGGCGATCCGGGTGATCGACAGAGATGATGAGTTTCTTAAATTGAAAGCTGTAACCTACAGGAGGAAGAATGCCGAACAACGTTGCGGAACAGACGATTCAGACTATGGAGATTTTGAAGGAAGAAGAGATTGCAGCGCCCATTGACATTGTGTTCGAGACGATTCTGGAACAGATGGGGCCGTATAACGAAGGGGCGCCGGGGACGGGCAAGATGCCGATGGTGCTGGAGGCGTGGCCCGGTGGGCGATGGTTCCG
>DATDHL010000432.1:0-6014 GCA_036521575.1 Edaphobacter sp.
CCTCGTTCAAATCGTAGACGCCGCCGTCGCCGACGCCTACCGCCGAGGTGGACATCACCTGGTCTGCAAGCCTGGCTGCTCTCAATGCTGCATCGGAGTCTTCCCCATTGCTCATGAAGACGCAGCCCGCCTCCGCGAAGGCCTCGCCTCCCTCGATCAAACTGACCCGGAAAAATCTCAGCGCATTCGCGCCCGCGTCAAAGACTCCCTAACCCGCCTCGACCCCTGGTTCCCCGGAGACCTAACCACCGGCATCCTCAACGAAGACCACGAAGCCGCCATCCTCTTCGAAGAGTTCGCCAACGACGAACCCTGCCCTGTCCTCGACCCCACCACCGGCACCTGCGACCTTTACGAGCACCGCCCCATCCTCTGCCGCACCTTCGGCCCACCCATGCGCACCGAGGAGAACAACCTCGCCACCTGCGAGCTCTGCTTCATTCACGCCACAACCGAAGAAATCGCCGCCTGCGAACTCGACCCCACCATCCCCGCTCAGGAAGAGACCAGCAACGAAGCCTTCAACGCCGCCCACGACCTGTACGGCCAGACCCTCATCGCCTACGCTCTCCGCGGCATATAGCTCCAGCATTACGAGGTGGAAGGTCTAACGAATCTCCAACAAGCCAGTAAGCGAAGAACTCCCCACGGGCAAAGCCTCTGGGTACGCTATACCCGACCCGGTCTCGGGCGTCGTAAACTGCGCTGGCAAAGTATCCGTTATCTTTGGATCCGGCAACTCCAGCCCAGCCACCGCGTTCCCTCCAATCAGGTCGCCGGTACCATCTCTTGCAGGATCGTCGTCCACAGCCGTTATCTTGAACGGCAGAGCATTCTTCGACGGATTGAAGCGCCCATTGCTCAGATAAACCACCAGCAGCCCCCCCGTAAATTCAGGATGCAGAATCGCCAGCGGGACCACATAGCGCTTGCTCTTCACCAGCGCCTCTACAACCCCATTCACATGCGTACTACGCTTGAGGCTGCCCGGAACCTGGGGAATCACATACGCAGTAAGCTCCAGCTCAGGATGTTTCTTCCCGTACTTCGTCAGCGACCGCGCGGCCTGCTTCGGAGTCGTCAAACCCACGTCAGCGATGTAGTTCCTATGAACGGCATGCGGGAAATAAAAATTCAAAACGTTCTTCGAAAAATCCGCGCAATTATGAAAAAAGAAATTGAAGTGGCTGACATTACGCTTGTCGTTATAGAGCTCGACGAATCGCTCGTCCTGCTCTCGCGTAGTCTGCGCCTCAAACACATAAATCGTCCTGTCATACGACGCACCCACCAACTCAGTCCAGCCTCCACCCGGAGTCTTCTGATCCTTATCATCAGGCGCAAGCATCGTCAGATGTTCACGCCGGTATGCATCGCGCAAGGCAGCAACATCGGCCCGATCCACGCTTGGTGGAGCTTCACTCGCATCATCGACTGCATACAAGTAAGGAACCAGCGGAATCGCAATCCAGTCATAACCGGCCATTCCGCTATAACGGCTCACCACAACGCCAAGCTCGCCGTTATGACACATCCTCAACCGAACCGGCGTCTCCGCGCACACTCTATTCAGATAGACAGCAGCATGGCCTGTAGGAGACATCCCACCGAAGGTGCCATACGGTTCACCCATCAACAGCGCAACAGACGCATGCCCGCGCACGCCCCACGACAGCAACGCTATCCACAACAACACTGCGCGGCCTCCCACGACTCTGAGAAAAGTCTTCTTCCTAATCCCATTTTTTCTCATAAAAATCTCTGCTTAATACGACGCCAAAATCGAGAAAAAAGTTGTGGTAAACGCGCAGGAAAACTCATTCAAAACATTCACATATTGCTCCATCGGCGATAATCATTGACGTGTCTGACCTTTCATCCAACTCACCGCGCAACATCACGCTCGCCGTCACTGGAGCCAGCGGATCCATCTACGCCGTTGAAATGTTACGCGCCCTCGCCGTCGACACTCGCGTCGTGAAAATCAACTTCGTTGCATCAGAAAATTCTCTCCGCGTCTTCGCCGAAGAACTCCAGCTAAGCGGACGCAACAATCTACCGGAGAAACTTCTCGGCGCACCCTGCCCGAAACTGCAGCACCACGCCGACAACGACATCGCCGCCAACATCGCCAGCGGTAGCTATCCCTCCGACGGCATGATCATCCTTCCCTGCTCCATGGGAACACTCGCCGCCATCGCCAACGGCCTCGCCTCGAACCTCATCCAACGATCCGCGGACGTCTGCCTCAAAGAACGCCGCCCACTCCTACTCTGCGTCCGCGAGACCCCGCTCAATCGCATCCACCTCCGCAACATGCAGCTGGCCTCCGACGCGGGAGCCACAATCTTCCCTACCATCCCCACGCTCTACAACCTGCCGCAAAGCACCACAGAAATGGCCCGCCAGTTCGTCAACCGAGTCCTCGCACACATCGGCCTCCCGCAGCCCGGCGCCTACCAATGGCAACCCGACTAATCAGATTGCGCCATCCTTAAAAATCAATTCTTTAAAATCCGCGCCCATCCGAGAAAATCCGCGGTCGAGTCTTAGATCGGTATCATCGGTGCAAATCGGTGTTAAGTCTTTCGCTCTACTTCGCCACCGGAATAACCTTCTCCCCACCTTCAATCGGCGGCTCAGCCCGCATAAACTCCACCGTACTCTCCACCACCGGCTTCGCACACTCTAGCGGAGCCATATGTCCGCACCCTTCCACCACGCGCAACGCCGAGTGCGGAATCAACTCATGCATCTTCTCTCCAGCTGAAAGCGGAATCAGATCATCCCGCCCACCCCACACAATCAGCGTCGGCCTATCGAGATTCTGCAGCCTGAAGTCCAACAGATCACGTCCGCTCACCATGGATGCCATGTTGCGTTGGATCACCCATCCCTCCCGCGCAAACTTACGCAGCACATCTCTCGTCACAAAGTCCGGCATAGCATGCGGATCCGGCGAGAGCGTCGTTATCAGCTTCTGCACCCCCGCAGCATCTGTCGGCACAAACAGCTCCGCCCCAAACGTCGCCGGAAAATAAATCCCCGCGCTGTCATAGACCACCAATCGATCCACCAGCTCAGGATGATCGAGCGCCAGCTTCATCGCAATCCACCCACCCATCGACCATCCCCCAACATCGGCCCGCTGCAGATGCACCGCCTCCATAAACTGCTTCACCGCAGCCTCTTCCATGGAGATCGAGTAGTTCACATCAGGCTTTGGCGACCGTCCATACCCAATCAGATCCGGCGCATAGACATGAAAGCCCTTCGCCGCAAGCGCCGGAATCATCGCCCGCCAGTCTTCACCCCGCGCTCCAAGCCCATGCACCAGTACCAGTGGAGTCCCCGCCGTTCCCTTCGCTGCCGGAGCCTCGAAGTAGTGCATCCGATAGCCGCCGGCCTCGACATACTTGCTCTCAACGCCTTCCCGCCACAGATGGTACCGAATCTGCTGATCGGCCAACCACAGCGGGTTCCAGAAAAAGACCGTCCCAGCCACCACCAGAACGAGAACCAGAAGAGCAACAATCCGCTGCGCCAGCTTCATCTCTCTATCGTCTCCGCGAGCTTCAGTGCCTTTTCAATCACGCCTAGTGTAGGCTCCGTCAGTCCGTAAATCTCGGAATAAATCTCATCGCGGCCCACCCACGCGGCAGCAATCGCATCGTCGCCGCAAACCAACTCCGTCCCCTGCCCGTCGGCCACAAAGCACAGCCACTCGATCAGCACATAGTGAAACCGCACCAACCCACCTTCATCGCGAACAATCCGATCCAGCGTCGCAATCATCTCAACCGGACGAACCCGCAGCCCAGTCTCTTCCCACACCTCGCGAGCCACACCCTCAGCCGTCGTCTCACCCACCTCCAGCACGCCTCCCGGAAGCGACCACGCGCCCAGCATCGGCTCCCGCCCACGACGAATCAGCAGAATATCCGGTCCACGAACCACCACCGCGGCCACGCCCACCATCGGTGCCGAAGGATACTCGCGTCCTTCTCGTATCTTGGATACGGATTTGGATTCGTCCCCAGTCACTTCAGCTGTTTGCCAAACTCTTCACCGAAGACCGTGTGCCCCATCTCAAAGCGCCCACCGTAGAACTTATCGTTGCCATTCAGATGTCCCACCGCCAGCAGCGCCACCACCCAATAGCTCAATGGCAATCGAAGCACCTCATGAACCTTATCCTGCTCAAAGCCCTCCATCGGAGCCGTGTCATACCCCATCACCTCAGCCGTCAGCAGCATGTGCGTAAACGCCAGCATCACCTGCTTATTCAGCCACGCCCGCATCTGTTCACTCGTAAAGCTCGAGAGATAGTTCGGAACGCTGCTCCGAGCCTGGGCCGCATAGCTCTCCGGCATCCCGCCTTCCAGGCCGAGTTGCAGCATCAAGTCAAGATCTTTCCTCCACCCATCCGCGTCTCCGCAGGCCACAATCACGGCGGAGGCCTCTTCCACCTTGGCCTGGTTATAGCTCGCCGCGCGCAGTCTTTTCTTCTGCTCCGGAGACTGCACCACGATAAAGCGCCAGGGCTGCATATTGTATCCACTCGGCGCATCGAGACCGGCCTCAAGAATCTGCTTCAGGTCTTCGGGTGGAATCGGCGCTCCGTCAAAACTCGGAGTCGCCCGTCTCTCCTGGATTGCCTGATGCAAAGTCTTCTTGTTTTTCGTCATTGCGCTCTTTCTCATCATCACTAGGATGCAGCCGCAGTCCCGCAAGACTATCGTTCGGCCTCACACCAAAACGATTCTTAAGGAAGCACCAGGGGATGAAACCAATATCTCATCCTCTCACTCAAAAATGAAGTCGTTGTAACAGGCCCACCTGCTAGTGAATCTCATTCACCGGAAACTCCGTAGCGAACGGGCTCTGACCCGCCACCTCGGCAACGATCCATACTCCATGAAACGGCTTGCGCATCTCGGGATAAGCCCCCAGCAACGCGCCCGCAGCACTCGCGCTCAACTTGTGCGTCGCAGCCGCATCGCCCGCCTGGTCAATCTTCAAATGCGCCATGATATCGATCTTGTCTTTACCCAGCGAATCATCCACGCCCAACCCGATAAAGCGGTACTCCGTTCCATCGGCGCCCTTCACCACCAGCGGAGCATCCGCGCTCACGCCATCGGACACTGCCGGCGGCGTCGCTCCAGACTGCTCCGTCTTCAACTTCTCAAGATGTGTGCTCTGGATAAAGTTCGCCGGACGCAGCAGACTCTCCGCCTGCTGGTAGTACAGCCACGCATTCCACTGCTCCTTGCGCGCCGCCATCGCCCGAGCCTCCTTCCAGTACCAGATCCCGTCATGCCCCGCCGCCGACAGTGCTTTAGGATAAAACCCAGCCATCTGCCACTGCCCCTGCTCCTGCCGCATCAAAAACGAGAGCCGCCATGGTGATGCCATACCCTCCACATCCACAATGGCGAACCCATAGCTCCCCGGAGCCAGTCCCGGAATCAAAAAATCCGCCTCCCCCGTCGAGTGATTCAGCGTGCAGAAAAACTGCGCATCCGGCGCAGAGCCATCCGCCCCGCGCTTCAGCTGCGTGCCATCCAGCAGATACACCTGCTGAACCACCAGCGACCCACCCTTCAACTTCGGAGCCGTGCTACCGACAACGTACTCGATCCCGCCAAAATCCTTCGCATACTCCGCCACAGTAGCGCTGCGTAGACCGGCCACATCCCCCGCCTGCACCTTCGCCGCCAACCCACGACCAGCAGCAGCCAGCGCATCACGGTCCGCAGGCTTCATCGCCGACTGCGTAATGCAATCATCCGCGCGGACAAATCCGGAAACCGCAATCACCAGCACCACAGCAATCCCGAGTCGTTTCATCCCTAGCATCATGGTTCTCACATCGCCTCTGCGTTCCATCTTTATGCCCATACGAACGCTCCCACACGAGCCAAAGGACAGTCTAGTACAACCCGGCTCCACGAGTTGTCTCTCACGTTACTCATCCATGGCCGACTCGCGTTAGACTTGTCTTGCAACTA
>DATDHL010000433.1:0-7406 GCA_036521575.1 Edaphobacter sp.
GCAAAAGGAGATGGCACAACTCTCGATACCAAAGCACTCCAGTCAGCAATCGACGCCTGCAATCAAGAGGGCGGAGGCACGGTTCTGGTTCCCGCGGGAACATTTCTCGTTGGTACGGTTGAACTCAAAAGCAATGTGACACTGCACGTAGCCGCCGCAGGAAAGCTGCTTGGCAGCGCCGACGGAAAGCAATACCACTCGGTTGACGCAATCCCGCTGAGCGGCGATTCCACACTGAATGACGGCAACTGGGCGTTGCTCTTTGCCGTCGATGCAAAGAACGTAACCGTAGAGGGTCCAGGGACAATCGATGGCCAGGGGTTCCAGTTTCACTCGCCCGTTCGCGGCACTCCGCCCCCGAGTGGATTGGGCGGCAACAAGCGGCCCTACCATCTGCTCGCCTACCATTGCGAGGGGCTCACCGTCCGGAACATCGACCTTCTGGACTGTGCGTACCATAGCATCCGCGTGATTCAGAGGCAAGCGCGTTCACATGGATGGCATCTACATCCACAACCGCGTCAACTCAAACAACGACGGCTTTCACTTCATCAGCGCCCAATACGTCACGGTAACGAACTGCACCGTCTTGTCACAGGATGACGCCTGCGCCCTGTTCGGCAGCTGCAAGTTTGTGACCGTCACGAACTGCGTCTTTAGCACGCGCTGGTCCGTGTTTCGCTTTGGAGGAGGTTCTGCAGAGAACATTGCCATCTCCAATTGCGTGCTCTACCAGGTGTTCGGATGCCCAATCAAGTTTCAGGGTAACCCAGGCTCGCGCTACGAAAACATCTCGTTCTCAAACCTGGTACTGGATGAAGTAACCGGCCCCATTCACGTCAGTGTCGGTCCAAGAGCATCGCGAGCGACTACACCAGGAGCTCTGCCAACGCCGTCCAATGCATACGATACGTCAACCGGCGCGCCTCCAAACACTACCACCCCGGCAGTCCTGCGCAACGTCTCCTTCAGCAACATTCGCGGCACGGTGACCACCGATCCGCCTCAACTCCCGGACACAAAAGTGACCAGCAACGCGAATCCAGGAGAACGTCACTCCTGCATCACGCTGAATTGTGTTGGTGGAGCGACCATGGAAAACATCTCTTTGGATAACATCCATCTCACCTTTGGCGGAGGGGGCACGGCGGAAGATGGAGCACGGCGTGATCTGCCAGAGATCGCGGGAGAGTACTTTATGATGGGCCCAATGCCCGCCTACGGGCTGTATGCCCGCAACGTCCGTGGCCTGACGCTGCAGAACGTCCGCTTCCAGGTCAGCAGCCCCGACCTGCGTCCCGCGTTGATCTTCGATCACGTAAAGGATGCTGCGATCAACGGCCTGAGTGTTGAGGGGAATCCCTCGGCAGAGTCCGTGCTGCGTTTCATCAATAGCCAGGACATTCTGTTGACCGCTCCGCGAGTCCTAACACCCGCCGCAACCTTCCTTCAGCTTGAAGGTGAAGCGAACGAGCAGATCAAGATTGACGGCGGCGACATCTCCAAGGCAGCTACGCCGCTGGTCTACAAGAACGGAGCAACGGCCGCCACCGTCAAGTTGCGCGATTGATTGGCACAACAAGCCGGATCCGGCGTATTGACCTAATTGTCCCGCGATGACAAAGGCTTCGCGCACATCGCGAATATCTGCGAAGGAACGAACGTAGGCGATCTCGCGTTCTATCTGGCTCGGCCCGCATAGTACAGAGTCATTAAGACAAATCATGCCGAGCATATATATTGCATATGCTCGGCATGATTTTTGGACCTGTTAGCTCAGAAGTTGATGCGCAAAGCCAATTGCAGGTAACGGGGATTAAGAGTGCCGTTCAATTGTCCAAATGTGGCGTCCGACTCAGCGGGATTCGGGGTAGTCTTGCTGGCAGCCGTAGCAAACGTAGCGGTATTGTTCACTGAATTGAACTCCGCGTGGTTGAACGTGTTGTAGGTCTCCAGCCGGAACTGCACGACGAACTTGTTTTCAATTGGAATGTTTTTGAACAAAGCCGTATCGAAGTTCAGGTCGCCGGGTAGGTAGTAATTCACCTTCGGCGCGTTGCCCGGATCCCCCGGCGTGTATCCACTGGTGGCGCTGGTCGCGGCGATTCCTGCGACCGGAGCATTCACCACACTGGTATTGAACCACTGATTGAACGAGTGTGGTGCGCTGTGCGTTGGATCGCCCGATAGCACGACACGCGCCCCATCACCGCCACCGGTAATATTCGCACTATTGCTCGTCTTCAGGATGATTCCGCCCGGTGCACCACTGACATACGAGGCAATCCCCGATATCTGCCAGTTGTCGAGCAACGCGCGTGTCAGGAAATTGCCCCAGAGACTACTTCCTTTCGGGAGGCTCCACAGATAGTTCGCAACGAAATTGTGCCTGATATCCCATCCCGCCGGCCCGTAGTTCCAGGCGCGCAGGTTTTGGTACATGGCCACGGTAACGTTGTAACTGTCCGAACAGGACGATGCCGACTGGGTCGACGTGGTCTGACACGCGCCAAAGTCCATTGATCTGGACCAGGTATAAGATGCCCCGAATTCAAGTCCTTTAGAGAACCGGCGAGTCAGCCGAGTTTGCAGCGAGTTGTAGTTCGATGTGAGGTTGAAATCCTGCATGTTGATGGTGCCGAACCCGGGATAAGGACGGAAGAAGTTGTCAGGCAGAATGCCGCCTGCTGGGTTGTGGCTCGACCACAGGAACTCGGAGTTATACGGGACTTCATTGATCGGAGTGTAATTCGAAAGGTGTCTGCCGAATGTGCCAACATACGCCACATCCAGAACGATGCCCGCGCCTACCATTTGCTGGATACCGAGGCTCACGTTCGTGGTGGAAACCACAGGGGGATGCAGGGGAATGGCATGTCCTATGCTGAAAGGCCCATTCAGTCCGCTCGCGCTTTGGAAAGTGTTGAGATTACCGTAGAACTGCTGTGGAGAATTAGTTGTTGGAGCATTGTTTGTCAGATCACCCTCTTGCCCCGAGCGCGCACGTACGTTGTAAAAGATACCGTAGCCGCCACGAATGACACTCTTCCCCTTGCCAAATGGATCGTAGGCAAAACCAACTCGTGGGGCAAAAATTACTCCGTTGCCATAGACCGTCCCTTGCGGAAAACCCTTTGTATTCACATTCAGGATACCGTTCTGTAGATTTCCGGTGTTCGGCACAAACAGACCCGCATAAGCTCCCGGTACGTAGGCTCCTGTTGTCGGATCTTGAGCTTGTGCCAGTTTATTCGCGTCTACCTTGGTCGTCGGCACATAAAGAACTGGGGCATTTGCAGAGTTATATAGGCTCGGAACAAAGTTATTTCCGGCCGACAATCGTTGTGCCATAGCCCACGAATAGCGAATACCGTAATCGAGGGTCAGTTGACTATTTATCTTCCAGGTATCCTGCGTGTACCACTCCAACGCATTCGTGCGCGGCTTGTATGTGCTCAGGGATGTTACTCCGCTCACCGTATCGAAATTCCCAAGCAGAGTATTGGCATAGGCGTAGTTGCTGTCGCTGATGTTCTTTGTATCGGTAGCATAGGAGAAGGAGCTGATCCTGTTGTGGCTCGGCTGCGAATAGGAGTCTGTCTGCGCATCAATACCAAACTTCAACGTATGCGAGCCTAGAATTTTGGTCAGATTGTCCGTGAGGCTAAACGATCGCACTTGGTCAACCATAGGAAAGCGGCTGTCCCAGCCAAAGTTCGCGGAGTTTGTGAGCCCGAAGGTCACAGCCGGAAGCAGGTTCAAAGGATTGACGCCAGCATATAACGCGGGGATGTTGTATCCGCTGGGGCTGAGCTGAGCCTTGGCCAGATCCGATGCATTGTAGAGTTGTGTCTCGCTCCATCCCGCCGTTCCCAGATTAAGTTCATTGACCACTGTTGGGCTGAATGCGTAGGTCACATTGAAGACAAAATTGGGATTGGTGGTCTTGTAATTTACCTTCATCAACCAGGGCAAACTATTGGCGGGGGAACTGTAGGAATTGTTGTTGACTGTCTCCAAATCTCCGCGCCCAAACATGTGCAGTTTCTCAGTTGGGAAATAATCGATACGGAAGATTTGCTGATTTACCGGTTTATCGGCTGAGTTGTTGGTGATGTAGTTGTAGTTCCCAGCGCTGATGGCACGGTTCGTAAAGGCCGAGCTGGGATTCAATCCGCTGGTGTTGTCATAGATGATCTTCAGCAACGCTTGTGCTTGTGGGTTAATTTGACTCGAAGGGACGATATTGCCCGCGTAGCAACCCGAACCGGGAGTTCCGGTCGCAGCACAACTGGACGTTAGCTGCCCAGGCTTTTTGATATTCTTCAAAACCTGACTGACGCTGCCCTGAGCATAGGTTTGCGAAAAGTCACCCGCTATCTCCATCGGTGTCGGAACCGTGTAGTACTTAAGTCCATCCGGCGATTTGATCGGAGAGTCCTCAATGGAGACGAAGAAGAATAACTTATTCTTGGCTGTATTGAAATGACCTGGCCAGAATATTGGGCCGCCAATTGTGCCGCCAATCGTGTTGTAGCGGTAACGGGGACGGGACTGACCGGTATATTTGTTGAAATAACTGTTGGCGTTCAGGGCTTCATTGCGAAAGTAATAGTAGAGCGAACCGTGAAACTGCTGCGTGCCGTTCTTGGTGACGACGTTGATATTCGCGCCTGCAGTTTTCCCGTATTGTGCCTGATAGTTCGCAGCCATGACGGTGACTTCCTTGATCGCGTCAAGATTCAGAGGCGTATCTAGCGTGGAAAGACCGCGCGTATTTCCTGTAACGCCATCGATCGTGGCAGAGTTGTATTCGCTGTTCACGCCATTGATGGTCGGTGTTGCAGAAGTACCCAGGCTTGACCCGCCCTCGCCGCCCACCACACCCGGCATCACGCGAACAAGAGCCATAGCATCGCGCCCGATCGCCAGCAGATTATCCATCTGATGGTCATCCAATACATCGGATCGCTCTGAACTGCTGTTCTGAATTGGCGTGATGTCCGCCGACACAGTAACGGATTCGGAAACTGCTCCTATCTGAAGCACAAATGTTCCGGTCGAAAGGCTCTGCGAAGCACTCAACCGGAAATTTATCTTTCGCAATTCCTTAAAACCAGGAGCCTTGATTGTCACGCTGAATGTGCCTGGCTGCACATCTGGGAAGATAAAGTCTCCGTTCGGACGGACCTGTGTCGTTACAAGAACCCCCGTTTGCTGGTTGATCAGCTTGACCTCTGCGTTGACCACGATCCCACCGCTTTGGTCAACCACATGTCCGCTGAGCGTTCCGCTCGACGTTTGGGCCCCGCCCAGCACAACAAGGCAACTTACCGTCACGACAACTGCGATTAGCCTCAAAAGTAATTTCACGATATCGCTCCTATCTCTCATAACTTCTTTTCCAACTCTTCACTGACTTACTTGCAGCAGGAGAGCTTTGAATCTCGACGCTCCGCTGGATACGTATACATCTTGAAATGTCCGGAACTCTCCGGAACGCAAAATATGATGGCTGCGATTCATTCGTTCGTGGCTCAACCACGAAGATCGCACATGAAGCAAACCCTCAGGTGCGACGGATCAGCCTGTTGTTCCTCCGGCGCCGTGTCCGCAAGGCCAGGCCCGTCAAGCTGCACAAAATATGAATTATCTGTACGGCATCGAGTTTTACCTACAACGAATATCCTTTGTCAATAAAAATTAGCGGTCGCATTTTCCCATCTGGATACGGTCCCGATCGTTCACGCGGGATCCTCGCCTGCAAAGGAAATTAAAACGATGTTTTCAGCCGCATTTGGGGCGTTGTCCCCCAGCGATTGATGGCCCACCGCATGCTCCTATAGAGGAACCGGCAGACTACCCTCCGCAGGGTAGTCTGCCAGTGACATGTCTGCTCTTCCCACCACTTTCAGGCATCCTGAGATTCCATTCACTCAGGCTTGAACTCCGGGAAGTCTCTGCGACTCGAGATTGGAGTATTTCGTTATGGCTCAAAAATGTGAACTCTGCGGTAAGGAACCGCAGTTCGGCAACAATATCTCCAATGCCCATCGCAGTGACGGGTCAACTTCGACATCTATGCAGTAACGAGATGTCGGTCGACACCGAAGCGATCACTGCGCTCCAATCGTCACCGATCCCATGTCGTACCATCCATCGAGCTGTCGACCTTCATTGGCCAGCCGAATGGCAGGTTGACCGGTCTCTGGATCGAGCATCGCAACTCGCACGGTGTAGGTGCCCGCTGCCAGTCCCTCCGGAATATACAGCGAGCGATCGACAACGGCATCTCCGGGAAGCCATTCCTTCAAATTCGCAGGGACGCGTATGGTCGCGCTGCCGCCGGATGACTTCAACTCCACTGCGAGTTGGTATTCACGGTAGATCGGAGCGACTCCTGCATTGAGCCACCACATATGAATTGGCATCATCGCGCCCGCCCTTACCGCCTTCGGGTACTCGAGCCTCCGGAGGATGAACCGGTATCCCATCTTCCGCTGAAAGTCCTCAAACTGAGATTTCCATTCGGAAGGGATCGGCGAAGATTTCACATTCAGAGAAGTAATGTGCCAGCGCAGGGCCTGTTCAAGGATGTACGACACATCGAACCCATCCTTCTTCCAACTTGATGGCGTGCCACATGTCTCCAGCGAAACGGGATGATGCTCCCAGACTTTCTGTATTCCGGTTCGGACCACTTGCTGCGGGTAAACATCGAGCATCTCCGGCTCAAAGTATTTGTTAGCGGATGCCATTCGCATGTCGCCCAGGCAGTCCAATCGCCAGCCCGCGCCCTGGCTGGTTCCATAGGCCAGTGCTTGTGGTTCGTCGAAGTTCATCAATAGCTCTGTATGCGGAAAGGCCGCGACCCAGATGTCGATGAGCGTCTTCTGATTCGCGAACGGAGGCATGTAGGGGCTCCAGCCTTCTCCCCAGTAGCCGACCGAGGAGATGTCTACGCTGTCCAGCACTGGATTGCCGTTATACCGCTTGCCTGCCTCGGCCACCAACTCGCCCCAATACTTGAGGTACAGCGGATCGCTAAAGTCCGGCTGCCAGATCTTCCCATCCTTGTCTGTCGGCTTGTTGGCGCGCCGTGCACCTGATTCCTGAAACCACTTCGGGATTGGAGCGCGCGCCGCTTCGTCGTATGGCATCAGACGAATCGCGAGCCTCTGCCCATGGGCACGCGCCTCTGCAATCGCCAGATCGATGATGTCCCAGCGAAACTTGCCCTGTTCAGGCTCGATGGCATCCCAATACCATCGGCAATAAGAGATGGTGGTATCGGGAAAATCGGGCTTCGCGTCGGCGGCAGGTAGCTTTGTCACCGGCCCTACCTCTGACCATTTCAGCGGTGGATTCAATGCCTGCCCATTGAATCTCTGGAACGTGGTGATCCC
>DATDHL010000434.1:0-2630 GCA_036521575.1 Edaphobacter sp.
CCACCAACCCCAGCGCAACAGCCCGCACAGCGCGCCCGGGTTACCTACGTCGACAACCTCCTCACCGTCTCAGCCAGCAACTCAAGCCTCAACCAGATCCTCCGCGATATCTCCCGCCAGACCGGTATTAAGATCACCGGCGGCGTAGCTGACGAGCGCGTCTTCGGCGAGTACGGCCCCGCAGCCACCTCGCAGGTGCTCGCATCTCTCCTCGACGGTGCCCCCAGCAACATGGTCATCGTCCAGAGCACCGCCTCGGCTCCGGCAGAACTAGTCCTTACCCCACGCATGGGCGGCCCAACGCCACCGAACCCCAACACCGCCCGCTTCGACGACACCAACTCCGACGATCCACCGGCCCGGCCCGGCCCCGAAGTCGCCCAGCCCAATCCACCTCAGCCGCAGACCCAGGTCCCGCAACCCGCACCGCCACCGGCAACCACAGCAAATCCTGCGCAGAACAACCCCGATACGACTGCCCCCGCTCCGCCCCCGGCAGACTCCACCCAGCCGCAGTCTCCCAACGGAGTCAAAACGCCCCAGCAGATCTACGACGAACTCATGCGCCTGCGCCAGCAGCAACAGAGCAAGCCGCAGTAGCCAACCTCAAATGACATTTTGTTTCTAGGTACCCCGAGGCTTTAGCCTTGGGCTCTCGGGCTCCGCGAAAAGCCAGGGGCTTCAGTCCCTGGGTATGCTGTCAGCCTTCAACCACCGGCCTGGGAACCACCACACTCCGCGACACCCTTATAGCGGCCACCTGCCGCGCATGAATACGGAAGATACTGAACATCGCAATACAGACTCCATAGGCAAACACCACACCCACCGCCAACGAAGCCAACACTGCAGAAACCAACACAATCGACGAATTCACAACCACTCCTCTATCTGGCCCAAACTCGCACCCTGACGGGCGCACAATTTCTATCTGTACACCATTGTTACAAACCGGCAACGTTTTACAATGCCCCAAACGTCGCCAACTATTGCAACTTCGGATACATATCTCCCACATTCGGTTGCCCGCCAGGCCTTGACGCACCGAATACCCTCCGCCTCTCACCATCCCCAATCTCCCCTCCCCATAATCCGCCACTCCGAAATGCCGTATCCTAGAGACTTGGCTCTCCAGCCAGCCAGGGCCACACACTCACCATGGGCATCACACACATCACCGTCCGCGGAGCACGCCAGCACAACCTGCGCAACGTCAACGTCAGCATCCCGCGCAACACCCTCACGGTTGTCACCGGCCTCTCCGGCTCCGGCAAGTCCTCGCTCGCCTTCGACACCATCTACGCCGAAGGCCAGCGCCGCTACGTCGAAACCCTATCCGCCTACGCCCGTCAGTTCCTCGATCAGATGGAGCGCCCCGACGTAGACGCCATCGACGGTTTGAGCCCTGCCATCTCGATCGAGCAGAAGACCACCTCCCGCTCCCCCCGCTCCACCGTCGGCACCATCACCGAAATCTACGACTACCTAAGGCTTCTGTATGCCTCCGTAGGCCAGCCCCACTGCCCCAACTGCGCCCGCCCCATCTCCCGCCAGTCCGCCGACCAGATCGTCGAGCGCATCGTCGCCCTCGCCCCGGGAGAACGCATCACAATCTACGCTCCCATCGTCCGCGGCCGCAAAGGCGAATTCCGCGAAGAACTCGAAGCTCTCGACCAGCAAGGCTTCCGCGCCCGCATCGACGGCGAAATGATCGAACTCACCGAGGGCATGCGCCTCGAAAAGCGCAAGAACCACACCATCGAAGCCATCGTCGATCGCATCATCCTCAAGCCGCTCCCACCGGACAACACCACCGCCGCGCTAGCCAACGCCGCGCCCAAGTACGACACCCGCCGCCTCGAAGCCTCCGTAGCCAAAGCCCTCCAGATGGCCAACGGCCTCGTCCTCATCGGCATTCAAAACCCCACAACCCGCGCCCAGGACGAGACCCTCTACAGCTCCTCCATGGCCTGCCCCGACTGCGGCATCAACGTCCCCCGCCTCGAACCCCGCAGCTTCTCCTTCAACTCCACCTACGGCGCCTGCCCTGAGTGCCACGGCCTCGGCAGCATCTACGACTTCGACCCCGCCAAAACCATCGCCGACTGGTCCAAGCCACTTCTGGATGGGGCCATGGGTCCCGGCAGCGCCTCGCAGTACCTCCTGCGCCTCATCAAGCTAGCCGCCGAAAAGTACAAGATCGACATCCGCAAGCCCTTCGATCAGCTCACCACCGAGCAGCAGAACCTCTTCCTCTACGGCCCACCGCGCAACGAAGCAGGCCGCACCGGCTTCCACGGCATCTTCAGCTACCTCCGCTCCAACCTCGAAGACACCAAATCCGAGGGCTACCGCGAGTACATGATGCAGTACATGTCCGCGACCACCTGCCCCGTCTGCAAAGGCCGCCGCCTACGCCCCGAATCCCTCGCCGTAACCGTAAATGGCGCATCCATAGCAGACTTCACTAGCCTCTCGCTCGAGCGCGCCCTCACTAGCGCTCGCACCATGAACTTCACCGGCCGCGACCGCATCATCGCCGACCGCCTCCAGCGCGAGATCATCGAGCGCCTCGAATTCCTCAACGCCGTCGGCCTCAGCTACCTCTCCCTCGAGCGCTCCGCCGCCAC
>DATDHL010000435.1:0-5755 GCA_036521575.1 Edaphobacter sp.
GCGATCGAAAGCTGCGATAGCGTAGCCCCATGCCGCTTCGCCGCAGCGTCCAGCTTGCCGCCAGGTTGCGCGAGTTTGCCAGCAGCAACAGGAAACCAAGGAATAAACGCGAGCCCATGCTTCGTGCAGTACTCCACAACATCTTCATGGCTCCGGTCGCCAATGTTATACAGATTTTGCACGCTCACGATATCGACAATTTTTCGCGCCTGATCGATCTCATGCGGCTTCACTTCGCTTAGTCCGACATGCTTGATCTTGCCCTGCTCCTGCATCTTCTTGATGACGCCAAGCGACTCCTCAACTGGCACCTTGGGATCAATACGATGCAGTTGCCACAGGTCGATCTGCTCCCGCTTCAGCCGTCGCAGGCTCATCTCGACCTCCTGCTGCAAGTACTCCGGACGGCCCACCGGCAGCCACTTATCCGGACCCTGCCGCGTCAATCCAGCCTTAGTGGCGATCACCACACCATCGGCATAAGGAGTCAGCGCCTCGCCGATCAACCGCTCGCTCACCTCCGGCCCATAAGAATCCGCCGTGTCGATGAAGTTCACACCCAGTTCAACAGCGCGCCGCAAAACCTTTTTGGCAGTCTCAGGATCCTTGGGTTCACCCCAAATCCCCTTGCCAGTGATTCGCATCGCACCATAACCAAGACGATTGACCTTCAGATCCCCGCCAATCGCCAATGTCCCACTCGCCTTCGCCGTTACAACTCCGTTGGTAGCCATGACTCATCAGATGCAGTCGCGCCGAAAACGATTTTTGACGCTCCGGTAAAAGCCATCGCCCCCAAACGAATCACAACCGCAAAGTCTCTCCCTCTTCCAGCACGCGCACTCGCTCGCCGATCTCCAATCGCCCAGCCTCCGCACCCAGCCGTTGCACCGGTTCGTCCATCGGCTCACGCCCCAGCCGAAACGTTCCAAAATGCATCGGTACCATCCACTCGGCACCCACCTCCATAAAAGCCCGCGCAGCCTCCTCCGGACTCGTATGCACTGCCCGATAGCTATCCGGGTAGTAGGCGCCAATCGGCAGCAGCGCCACCTCTGGCTTCAGTCGCCGGCCAATCTCGCGAAATCCATCAAAGTAAGCCGTATCGCCCGAGTGGTACACCGAATTTCCCCCACTTTCCACCACATATCCGCCATAACCACGATGCGTATCGTTGAACATCCGCGCCCCCCAGTGTCTGCACGGAGTCATCGTCACCCGCAGCTCCTGCACCTCCAGTTGCTGCCACCACTCCATCTCGTGCACGCGAGCAAATCCCAGTCGAGCCACCAGGTCCTCGACGCCCTTAGGCACCACGACCTCAGGCGCCCTGCCCGTCAACCGCTGCGTCGCCCGCACCACACGCCTTAACGAGGCCACATCCAGATGGTCCATGTGCGCATGCGTCAGCAGCACCACATCAATAGCAGGCAAATCCTCCACCCGCAGCCCCGCTCTTCGCTGGCGACGCAGCAGAATCAACCGCTTGGAAAACACTGGATCCACCAGCACATTCTTCCCACCCACCTGCAGCAGAAACGAAGAGTGGCCAATAAACGTAACGCCTAACTCCTTCGGCGTCACTAACTCCGGCAGCCGCGAGACCCCCGCCATAGGCTGCTCATGGCTCTCACGAACCAGTCGCCAAAGCTGCCCCAACTTCGTCACGACAAAAGGCCTGCGCTGCAACAAACGAGTCATCTCCCTCCTTTAGATGCTGGCCAGCCTCATCACGCATCATCTCAATGCGTCTTGCTCGTTTGACCTTGCTTTTCCCTCGCCAAAGTCTTCTCTGCCCACGCCTCGTACGTCAACCGGTTCTTCTCCCGTTCCCACTCTGCTGCCGGAAGCACCATCAAATCCTCCCGCTTGATTCCCGGATACCCCTTCCCCAAAGCATCCAGTCCACCCTCTCGATCTTCCCGGATATAGTTCGCCGTAATATCCACATTGTTCGCCTTGGCCCACTCGCTCACATGTGTAACCGGCATAGTAGCAATATCCCTATCGGTCCAATTTACAAACCGAATCTGCCGTCCCAGCCACGCGACCCCATCCCGATCGACCCAGCTCGTCCGGTGACTAATCCCCGGATACAACACCGTCGTAAACATATCTCTGTCGGTCCCTCGCAGAGCCACAGCCCGCGCCCGCACACTCGCAAACCAATCCGGCCCATGATGCGCCATATCCATCACCGTATCGTTATCCCCATTCATCACGAACACCGGTCCCCGAGCCGCGTTCAGCGCATACAGCACCGCACCCCGATCTCCCAGCACCGACAACGCCTTGTAAGGCGGCGACTGGCAGGGCAGGGGATTCGAATCGAAGTATCCACCCGGCCCGTCATAAACCCCACCGCCGCTCAAAATCACCGCATGAATCCGTGTATCGATCGCCCCCGTAATCCCCGCAACAAACGCGCCCATCGAGTACCCCACCACAGCGATACGCCCCGCATCCACCTCCGGCCTCGCCGCCAGATAGCTCACCGCCTGCATCGCATCCACCTGCATCAACCCGGCTAATCTCTGCCCCCAGTGCGGAGTATCCACAATCTTGTCATGCGACCCCGCCCGAGACTTCTTCTCCACATTCCGTTCCCCTTCGCCGATCGGATCATAGGTCACGACCATAGCCCCTGCACTCGCAAACATCATCCCGCTATAAAACGCATACCAACTGAACTTGTCGCCGCCATGCCCATTCACCACGACGATCCCCGGCAGCTTTCCCTGCCAGCTCAGCGTCTTCGGATCAGGCCGGTACACTATCGCTGGCACCAGCATCCCATCCGCCGTCTGATACGTCACCCGCTCTGCGATCACTCCAGCCGCCGGAGAAAACGTCGACCACGTCCTTGCCGCAAGCGGCGGCAGCACCTCCGGCACATACAACTGCCGCCGGATCTCGCGCCGCCATTCTTCTTCCCGCGCAGTCCGTTGCTTCGCAGACAAAGCCTTCGCCGGAGTAAGCTCTTTCACCGGCGCTCCCACCCAGTCTTTGTCCCCCGCGTTTCCTGTCGCGGCCTGCCCCCATAAGACCGCTACCCCCACCAACAGAAAGCCAGCCAATACGGCTCCGGCCCAAAAAGCTCTCATCGCTCACCTCACACACATAAATCGACGTGCTTGGGCCACCCACAGTTGCATCACGCTACAATCGCTGCACTACATGAACCTCCACGCTCTTGTCATCGCCATCATCGTTCTAACCCTGCTCACAGTCTCGCTCGGGCGCCTTGGCAAGGTCAAAACCAAGGCCGACTACCTCGTCGCCGGACGCTCCCTTCCTGCCTTCGTCCTCGTCTTTACCCTCCTCTCCAGTTGGATCGGCTCCGGCTCCCTCCTCGGAGGCGCCGAAAACGCCTACAAGCACGGCTTCGTCGCCCTCTGGCAAGCCGGGGGAGGCTGGGCTGGCCTCCTGCTCATCTACTTCATCGCTCCCCGCGCCCGCAAGTTCGCCCAGTTCACCATACCCGACCTCCTCGAGACCCGCTACAACCAGACCGCCCGCGTCCTCGGCGTAATCGCGATCCTGCTCACTTACACCGCCATCACCAGCTACCAGTTCATCGGCGGCGGAGACATCCTCCACCTCATCTTCCCCGACGCCATCTCGCCCATCATGGGCCGCTACATCCTCGCCGCCTTCGTCATCGTCTTCACCGCCATCGCCGGAATGTCCTCAGTGGCCTACATGGACCTCTTCATCGGCCTGCTCGCCACCGTTACCATGTGCCTCGCGCTGCCCGTCCTCGTCCACAGGGCAGGAGGGTGGCCGTCCGTCCACGCCGCGCTCCCCGCCTCTCACTTCCAGCTCTTCGGCGACCTCACCCCAATCCAGTGCCTCGAGCTTTTCCTCCCCACCTGCCTCCTCCTGCTCGGCAACCAGTCCATGTACCAGAAGTTCTTCTCCGCCAAATCCGAAAAAGACGCCACCCGCGCCGTCATCGGCTGGATCATCGGCACTGTCATCCTTGAGACCGTCATCGTCGCCATCGCCGTCACCGGTTCCGCACTTTTTCCCACTGGCGAAGTCAGCAAGGCCCCCCGCGAGATCCTCGCCTACTCCGGCCTCCACGGCTTCAACGACGGCTCCTTCGCCCTCAAGCTCCTCGGCGCCCTTCTCATGGGAGCCATCTTTGCCAAGATCATCTCCACCGCCAACAACTGGCTCTTCTCCCCCGCCACCAACCTCGTCAACGACATCTACGTCCGCTACCTCCGCCCCGACGCCTCCAACAAGAAAATCCTCATCGTCAGCCGCCTCATGGTCGTCCTGCTCGGCCTCTGGTCCCTCTTCCAGTCCCTCGGCACCGAGTCCGTCCTCAAGAAGGCTCTCTACGCCTATACCATCTACTCCGCAGCCCTCACCCCGGTCATTCTCGCGGCCTTCTTCTGGAAGCGAGCCACAGCCGCCGCAGCCGTAGCCAGCATCGCCGTAGGCACCGTCGTCACGGTCGCCTGGGACACCATTTCTCCCCATCTCCCTTCGGCCATAGGCCAGCGCGACGCCATCTTTCCCGCTCTGGTCGCTTCACTCCTCTGCCTCTTCACCGTAAGCTTCCTCACCCCGCGCCCCACTTTGGACCATCTCCAACCTTTCGCCGAAAGTTGAGTCGAATATTCATTCTCATTCTGTTAACTTGGTTATTCCATACTTAACATTTCATCGGGGACACTGATCATCGCCACCAAGCCAGTACGTCCGAGCCGCTGGGAGCCCACATGAACTACCAGCTCCTGCCCGACCTGGCCGCCATGGCCGCGCTCCTCACCATCCTTTATTTCCTCCGTCGCCGTCACCCGCAGGAGCGCGTAGGACTGTGGCTCGTCGGGCTTCTCTTCATCTTTCTTGAGGCGATCGCCCACGCCTTATACACACCCAGCGGCCCCCGCCACATCCCCTCACACATCATCGCACTCGACGCCTACCTGGCCGCCGGAGTCATCTTTCTTTGGGCGGCAGCCCAACCCCTGTACCCCCGCACCCCCACTCTTCGCTACCTCGTCATCAACACCCCATCGCTGGCCGCCGTTCTCACCGCCTACGGCCTCGACGTCCGCCGACCCCGCATCTACCTAGTCTTCATCGCCTGCGGTCTCGTCCTCGGCGTTATCAGCCCTTTCGTACTCAATCGAACCTGGAGGCTCGGTCAAGCCTGGTGGCTCGTCCTGGTTCAGCTCACTATCTGGATCCCAACCTGGTTCTTCGCCTCCAACGGCCAATACCGCGACGCTGCCTACCATCCGCTCTTCCTTCTCTATCTCTGCGTCGCAGTCGTCTTTCAGCTCAGCCTTCCCCGCAGGAGCCTCGGTAAAGTTGCCATCGTCGCAGGATTCATCGTCTGGTCGCTCGTCTTCTTCCTGCACTCCTGGGTCAGCAATCACCCGCAATTCATCCCAGTCGCCGCAGAGGTCTGGGACTGGCAAAAATTCCTCGTCACCATCGGCATGCTCCTCGTCATGCTCGAGCAGCAGGTCGCGAGCAACGAGTGGTACGCCCTCCACGACCAGCTCACCGGCCTTCCCAACCGTCGCCTCTTCGAGGACCGCCTCACCGCCGCGCTCTTCACCTCGCAGCGCAACAATACCCGCGCCGCCGTTCTGATGATCGACCTCAACGGCTTCAAGCAGATCAACGACTCCTTCGGCCACGAGGTTGGCGACGAGTTCCTCCAGCACGTCGCCCGCAACCTCCGCAACGCCATCCGTGTGCCCGACACCCTCGCCCGCCTGGGCGGCGACGA
>DATDHL010000436.1:0-4670 GCA_036521575.1 Edaphobacter sp.
GAATCGATCTGTTTGGCTGATGTGGCCAAAACCTAGCCAGGTAAGGTTCCGGCTGATCTAACCCTAGCTAGCGCTTTTAGCTTTTGTTTTCATTGAATGTGGGTCTGAGCTGAGTGTTGCGTCGACCCATTGAGACCACCATACTTATAAGAAGAGAGAAAAAGAAAGCCCCGGGCAAACCGGGGCATTTTCATTTACGATCACAAAGCAGACCGAGGTCCAGACCTAGGTCCTTTATTTCGAAGACTTTAGGACTTAAGTACGGGGGGTAGGGGTACCACATGCATTACAAGACAGCACGCCATAAAAGCCACAGTCGCCGGATGCCACTCTGCACCACCCTCGCCCTGCTCCTCCTGACCCCAATCTTCACCCGAGCCCAATGGGACATCCAGGAGTCCCACACGACCGCCAGCCTGCGAGGCATTGCCAACGTAGGCGGAGGAGTAGCCTGGGCCAGCGGCACCGAGGGCACAGTCCTCCGCACCGAAGACGGAGGCTACCTCTGGCAGACCTGCGCCACCCCCCCGGGAGCCGAAAAACTAGACTTCCGCGGCATCCAGGCCTTCGACGAAAACACTGCCATCATCATGTCCTCAGGCAAAGGAGACCTCTCTCGTCTCTACAAAACCACCGACGGCTGCCGCACCTGGAAACTCCTCTTCACCAACCCAGACAAAGAAGGCTTCTGGGACGCCATAAAGTTTGCCGATAGAGCAAGCGGATTTCTGTTGGGTGACCCTGTAAACGACTCGTTTCGGCTCTGGCGCACCGACGATAACGGCAGCACGTGGCATGATCAACCAAATCGGACCTTTCGCGCCGATCCGTCCACGCAGGGTGCATTCGCGGCCAGCAATTCTGCCTTGTGGGCTACTAACGCCTACAATCCCTACTTGGCGTGGGGTTCCGGTGGTACGGCTGGTGCGATGGTATATTCGCGGACGATGTTTCAACTTGCATCAGGATACGGCGGTGGAGGGTCTCGTTACCTAATACCAGTGGGCCATAAGACTGAAAGCTCCGGCATTTTTTCGTTGTGTTTCCGTGAGGATGAGCACACAGGCCTTGTCGGAATTGCAGTCGGCGGTGACTATCTCAAACCAGATGATCCCGCAGGTACAGCGGCTCAAACGCACGACGGGCGAAACTGGACTGCCGCCCAAACTCAACCCCACGGCTACCGCAGTGCAGTAGCCTACGACGAAAAGGCCAAAACCTGGATCACCGTAGGCCCCAACGGCACCGACATCTCCCGCGACGACGGCAAAAACTGGAGCCCGCTCAAACCCACCGCCTCCGAACCACCCGACGCCGACAAAAACTGGAACGCCCTCTCGCTCCCCTTCGTCGTAGGCCCCGACGGACGCATAGGCAAACTCCGTGGAGACGCCCTCAAACCATGAAGAGCAGAAATCGGGTGCCCCACATCTCGATTCTGAGATGTGGGAACATTCGCGCAAAGCGCGAACCGCAGTTCACACTCTCCGCACAAGTCCAAATCCTCACTAAGGAACGGAAGACGCAGGCGGAGTAGTAGTAGGAGTAGTCGTCGTACCGGGAGTCGTAGTTGTCCCCGGAGTAGTCGCTCCCGGAGCAGTTCCACCCATCCCCGGGCTCACATTCCCCGAGGCCGACCCCAGCCCCGAACCCGAAGCAGTAGGAGTACCGCCAAACAAACTAGCTTTCGCCTTAAGCTGTTCGATCCGCGGATCGTACAAAAACTCCCAGTTCTGATAGCTCGTCTGCTCGTTGGGCTCAATAATCGAGTCGCCCGTCTTCGAACTCCCAATCCCCATAAAAGGAGCACCGCCGCCCGTAAAGCTAGACGCCGACTGGCTCCCGATCCCGCTACTGGACCCCGAGCTGCTACTGGATCCAAACGCCGAGCCGGAGCTTCCAGCCGTCGACGTCGCACCCGACCCGCTAGTCGATGCCCCAGGCGCGCTGGTACTACTCGAACCTGGACTGGACGAACTACCCAATCCACCCGTGCCCATACCAGTAGAAGGAGACCCAAACGCAGAGGTAGAAGAGGACGAAGCCGCCCCCGCCGCCCCCGCACCGATAGGCCCCTGCGAAGCCATCCCCGCCGCCGATCCAAGCCCCGGAGTCAGCCCCGCCAGCGGCTGCCCAAAAAAACCTTTTACAGTGGTTTTGTTCTCTCCAACTTTGATCATTCGCCAGTCAGCCTTACCACTCAGAGGATCGACATAACGCTGCCGCAGAAACCGAATATTGTTCGACTTCTCCAATTGATCCATATTTCCGGGATAATGCCCGAACTTCTTGTAGTAAAGCTGAATCGCACGCACATACTGATTAGCGCGATGCTCCGCCTCAACCTCACGTTCACGCCGCAGAGACCGCGCAACCTTAGGCGCAGCCGTCCCGAGAACCAGCAGGATTAGAAAGATGGCAACGATCAGCCCCACGAGCATGTAGCCCTGCTCGTCGTCACGCCGCGCAACCGCTGTTGTCCTGACCATATTCATCTAGACGCTAACGCTTCCTTACTGTCATCTGCCAGCTGTTGAGTGGCCAATCGTCAGTGGCCAATCGTCAGTGGCCAATCAACGGCAGCGTCTGCCGATTGTTGTTCGTCATGTCCTCAACCAACACCGAGTTCGCCGACACAGTAAGCACCTTGTACCGCCGCTGCACGATATCGCCATCCGAGGCCAGAAAGACATCCTCGCCATGCAGCAGGAACGCTTGCCGATGCCCATTGTCCGTAGTAGAGACCCCGAAGAACTTCAGGTCAATCGGCGGAGGCGGAGGAGGACCCTGCGGAACCATCGGAGGCGGAGGCAGCATCGCCTTCGGCCGCGCGGGAGCAATCGCCTTGGGAATCTCCACGGGCACAGAACTAGCCGAGAAGATATTCCGCCCGCCGCCCGAGTAAACCAGCGCCTCCGTAACCAGCATCGGTCCCATCTTCAGCGTCGGATCAAGCTGCGCCGACGTTGTACCCACGTTCTTCGCCGCCGATCCAGCAACGCTCTTCACAACCGGCGCAGGCGTCGACACCACAACCGGAGCAGCCGCAGGCACAGGAGTCGGTTCAGACAGCTGCGAGTAGAGGTAAATCCCCGCGCCCACAGCCATCACACCAACCACCCCCAGCACCGCCAGCTTCCGCTTATCCCCTACACCGATCTTCATCGCGGTTCACCCCCGCTGGCAGGCTCTGCCGTAGTGGTGGTGGTCACAGTCTTCGCCGACCGCTCCGCTCCCACAGGGGGCCGCAGATAGGTCGTCAGTCGCAGCCGCAGTCCGACGGTCCCGCTCTGTTGGCCAGTCAACGTAACACCTTCGATCAGGAAGAACATCTTGTTGCGCTCGAGCTCATTGATAAACTGCACCAACTGCCGATAGTCACCGCTCAGACTCGCATCCATTCGAACTTCGGTCAGCGCACCTGCCCCGCCCTCGAGCACAGGCGACTCCGCATACTGCACACGCGTCAATTTCACATTGTGCTTCTTCGCCAGCGCGCCCAACTCCGCAGCGACCTCCGAGTAAGCGAACGGCAGCCTCTTCGCAGAGAACTTATCCGCATCAGCCGTAGCCTGCGCGAGCTTCGCATCCAACCCCTCGAGCGGCTTCTTGGCGATCTCAGCCGTGCGCATCGCAATCGTCTGCTGCGCGATGGCATCGGCATTCTGGCTGCTAGCCGCCCGCCATGCAAACAACATATTCACCAGCAGGTAAACACAGACCAGCGCCAGCGCCCCTACAACGGCATAGTAGAGATTCAACTGCGTCAACAAGGCCCGCGTCCGCTCCGACACGCCTTGCAATCTCTCCGGCACAGCGCTTCGAGTCGCGACTGTCATCGCACACCACCCGTCCGCCCCTGCTTCGGCATCGTTTGCGTCGTTCGTGGGGGACCGAATCGCCTAACCGCTTCAGGAGTCGGCGGTGGTCCCCCTCTATCGACAACGATCTTCTTTGGTCCCGCCGATGGGGCAGCAGCCATAGAACCACCAGTATCCGAATCGACTTCGTTGTCCTTGACTGTCTTCGCTGCTGGCAGCGGGTTGTAGCCGCTGAAAATCTCAAACTCCACGCCCGCCGGTCCGGTCTGCACGGTACCCGCCCCACGATCAAGAGCCTGTTGCGCCGCCTCGCCAGCCAGCCGTGGAGACACAAACCGCTGCGACGTTTCAAGGTTTCTGACCAGCTGCACCGCCCGGTCACGGTCGCCGCTCACACGTAGACGGATGATCACATCGCCTTCCTTCGTGATGGCGGGCTCAATGCTGGTCACCTGCACCCCGGTCGGTAGTACGCGCTCGAGATCCATCATCACAGCCGTCCAGCTGAAGCTCTTGCGTGCGAAAAGCGCATTCAAAAATTGGCTGCGCTCCAGGACTGCCATATTCTGCGGCTGCCGCATCCGCGCCTCATTCCGCTGACGCTCCTGTTGAAACTGCAGCGTCTTCGCCTTGAGCGAATCCATGTGCGCCTGGGCCACTCTGGCCTTGGCATTGAGTGAATGCAACGCAAACCCCAGCCCAACTGCCAGCAGAGCCAACGCAATCGCAGCCAGCCGCAACCGCGCAAATAGAGGGCGCAGCTCAACAAATGGCCGAGTAGCAAGATTGACCGAGATCCGCATCAGTTCTTCAAAGCTCCCCTCACGCCTGCCAGCCAGCCACGCGACA
>DATDHL010000437.1:0-3540 GCA_036521575.1 Edaphobacter sp.
AGGCTTGGCCAGATCACCCGTCCACTCATACACCCCCACCGCCCGCACCACGTTCTCAGGCTTGGCGACTTTGTGAGTCTGTCCCCAGGCACCCCCACACGCAACGACGACAATCAGACCAACCAATAACTTCCGCATATCGTTCAGCACGATCCCCATCCAAATCTTAGACGCTCCCCACCCCACCAAAGTCCACACCACCTAAGCCCTACATCTAAGGCCCTCTTCCCATCCCCTCTCCCCTATCCCCTGCAGTACCATTCCTCCATGCCCCACCCGCTCCTCCAGGTCGATAACCTCACCATTGCCTTCAACCACCAATGCGCCGTCGACGGAATCTCCTTCCAAATCAACCCCGGCGAAACCTTCGGCCTCGTCGGCGAGTCCGGTTCCGGCAAATCCGCCACCTCGCTCGCCATCCTACGCCTCCTGCCGCCGGCCGCGCACATCACCGGCTCCATCGCCTTCGACAACCAGCCGCTCCTCACCCTCCCCGAGCCCGCCATGCGCCGCCACCGGGGCCGCAGCATCGCCATGATCTTCCAGGAGCCCATGACCGCCCTCAACCCCGTCATGCCCATCGGCACCCAGATCGCCGAGGCCCTCGAAGCCCACCACCCGGAACTCTCTCGCCACACCATCCGCGAAAAAGTCCTGGCCGCCATGCACGAGGTCGCCCTCCCCGACCCCGAACGCCGCCTCCGCGACTACCCCCACCAGTTCTCCGGAGGCCAGCGTCAGCGCATCCTCATCGCCATGGCCGTCATCAACCGTCCCCGCCTCCTCATCGCCGATGAGCCCACCACCGCCCTCGACGTCACCGTCCAGGCGCAGATCCTCACCCTCCTCAACGACCTCCGCCGCACCCACGCCCTCTCCATACTCTTCATCTCGCACGATCTCGCCGTCGTCTCGCAAGTAGCCGACCGCGTCGCAGTCATGCAACACGGCCACATCGTCGAACAAGCCCCCACCCACCAGCTCTTCCACGCCCCGCAACACCCCTACACTCGCAGACTCCTCGCCTCCGCCCCCACGATGCAAACCGATCGCACCCAACCCCTCGCCACCCTCGCCTAGCGGTCCTTTGCGAAAGGACATCCGTAACTTCTTGGCGAAATACCGAGTCTCCGCAATTTGCTCTAATCTCACCGCAGTTCGTAGCGTGTAGCTAGAATGCCAGCATGCGGGCTTCGGCTCGGAGCGTTCTAGCGAATGATGAGAACACTTCTTTTCCCTTGCGTATTGAGCTCGGTGCTGTGGATGCCATCCTTGGCGTTGCGTGCTCAGCAGCCGGATATCACAATCCCGCCAACTTTCAGCCTACATATCCGAGATACTCACCCCGTTGCGAGCCCGCCCATCTCGTTCAGTTTCACCCAGTGTGATGGAAGAGGGAACGTCTACTTCGATCTAACTGGCACCTCTCTCTTTGGGGGAAACATCCTCCGTGTATCCGGAGACGGACAGGAAGTAAGGCCGATTTCGTTACCTACCAGTCTAGGTAAGTACGGTGAGTGGCACTACTCTGTTGATCAAGATGGCGGGTTGTACGCCATCTTTTCCGAGGCGGAAAACCACGTCTTAGTCCATCTTTCGCTCTCAGGCGAAGAGATGTACAGAACCACACTATCGCTGCCCTTATATTTCCATGTGTATTCCTTTGCTGTGCTTCCCGATGGGAGGAGCATGTTCTTCGGCTCCCTCCCTTCTAGGGAGACTTCAGCGTCCAACGAAATTCCCTTTTCCATATGGCTAGATGCCGGCGGGAGACTTGTTCGAAAGACACCCCCTGAAAAGCAGTTCTCCCCGTCGACGGACCGCCCAGACGGGCTGGTTGCGGCGGGTAGACCAGGCACATTTATCGAAGCAACGACCTCAGAGATTAGAGTGTTTGCTGCCGACGGCAACCTTCTTCAAACCTTTCCGATTATCCAACCCACGAAAGATTCGTTTGTTTCTAGCCTCCAGCTTGTCGATGGGCTTATCGCGATAGCCTTTCAACACCCTGCTAACACAGGTTCTACTGAAGCTGAAGGCACCAGCAAATCGGAGAGTTCGCCTGCTCCTTACTCTGTGCTTCTTGAACAAATTTGGTTAGTGGCGAATCCCGTGAGCGGCGAGTTGAAGGCCTTCTACAACAAGCCGAAGGATTTTGTTGGATCGACCGTCTGTTATCTGGGGCACCGGGAGTTTCTATATATGACTGTGAAGGACAGGCGCCTCTGGTTCATGGAGGCAAGCGAGTAGACACTGGTTGAACCTCGAAGCCCTGAACGCCGCGCTCGACGTCGCAGGCCCCTTCGATATCTTCAATTTGCCGACTAGCCGGGCACTATGCGGGAAGTCCTGAATAATTTCCATCAGAGCCGGACAATTTTTTCTTGGGTTATTGCAGCTTCGCATATTCCGACTTAGCAGCAGTGAGAATGGGGATGTCGGGGTCGGCGTCTTTCCAGAGCGTGAGGAAATTCTGATATGAAGCCCGCGCTTTGACGTTGTCGCCCGATAGGGCATACGCCCTGCCCAACTCAAGATGCGCCAGTGACCCGATCGGCTGATTAATGACAATACCCGGATGATCGATCAACTTCTGAAATTCCGCGGCAGCGGCCACCCCGTTATGTGCCGCCATATACGCCTGCCCCCTCACCCACACAGGGTAGAGGTAGGGAAACGCTAGCGTCCCGCCCAGTTCATACGGCACCGCCGCTTCCAGATCCCGGATTCCCTGCGAGGGATTGTTCTTACTGATTTCGATCGCACCATGAATGGTTGGCAGGCAGTAGCGCTTGAGCAATGTATCCGTAGTGGCGGTTGTCTCCAGTTGCTCGACAAGCCTCTCCGCTTTGGCCGTGTCCCCCGCGCGTGCCAGAGTTAGCGCTGTCAACAACTTGACATCGCGTCCCGACTGCAGTGACAGCGCCGCATCTGCGTTTTGCCTTGCTGCAACTGTGTTCCCGAATTCGGCTTCCCGCAGCCCTGCGGCCGCCCGCCAAAGCGCAGCCGTTTCGTTCGAGCCGGCGCGCAGTGCGGATTCCACCGCCCTTCGCGAATAATCTTGCGCCCGCGCCAACCGCCCATAATAGGCCTCCGTGTCTGCTTGGCCGGACAGCATTGCATCTTCGTCCCCCGCTCGGCCCGCCGACCAGGCGAGCTGCTGCTCCATCCCCTTACTGTCACCTCGCCGGAAGGCCAAAAGATATAGATTCCCCCGAATGTAGAGCCCCTCAAAACCCTTCGTCTGAGCCTCCCGCAACACCTTCTCCGCATCGTCCAACCTGTCTAGCGCAATGTACTCAAAGGAAATATTGCCGTATCCCGTCGCCGTTGGCGCGAGCCGCAGTGACTTTTCCGTTTCGACTACTGCTTTATCGTATTGCCCGAGCTGTTGATAGACGACACCGAGATCTAAAGGCGGTTTGTCATCCCGGGGGTAGCTTTTCGACCATAGCTCGTACTCTTCAATCGCTTTCTCCAGTTCTCCCGTGACTGCGTGATAGTAAGTAGTCGAGATTCGGTATCTCTCGCGTTCGCTCA
>DATDHL010000438.1:0-1974 GCA_036521575.1 Edaphobacter sp.
AGCTGGACGACGATATTGGTCATCCACAGGGCCGCCGCAGGAACGCGGTTCGCGTTCTCGGTGGCGAAGACCTTGGGCATGTCCTTGTTCTTTGCCGCAGCGAATAGCACTTCGGCGCAGATCAGGGACCATGCAAGGTAAGCTCCGAGCACCGAAACCAGGAGTCCGAGGCTGACGAAGATCGCGCCCCAGTGCCCGACCACAGCCTCAAGGACAGCCGCCATCGAAGGCTGGCGCATGCCCGCGATATTAGCCCGCTGCAGCACGGCGTATGGGGTCAGGGTTACGAGTACCATCAGGCAGGTGACACCGATGAAGCCGGCGATGGTGGCCAAACCTACGTCCTCGCGTTTCTTTGCGTAGCGCGAGTAAACGCTGGCGCCCTCAATGCCGATGAAGACAAACACCGTGACCAGCATGGTGGCTTTGACCTGCTGGAACAGGTTTCCTGTAAGGTCGCCGCCATAGAAGTTGCCGCGGAACATGTCCATCCTGAAGGCAAAGATCATGATCAGAATGAAGACCAGAATCGGAATGACTTTCGCTATCGTCACGATGGTGTTGAGGGCCGCGGCCTGCTGGACACCCTTGAGAATCATGAAGTGGAAGCACCATATCCCAACCGACGCGACGAGAATCGCAACGACCGTGTTGCCGTCCCCGAAGATGGGGAAGAACGCTCCCAGCGTCGCTTTGATCAGTACCCAATAGGAGACGTTGCCGATGCAGCTGCCGATCCAGTAACCGAAGGCGGACAGGAATCCGGGGTAGTCGCCGAAGCCGGCCTTGGCATAGGCGAAGACGCCGGCATCGAGATCGGGCTTGCGCTCGGCCAGCGACTGGAAGACGCGCGCCAGCATGTACATGCCGCTGCCGGCGATCAGCCATGCGATGACAGCGCCGAACGGTCCGGTGGCGCCCGCGAAGGTGCGTGGGAGCGAGAAGATGCCCGCTCCAACCATCCCGCCTACCACCATCGCGGTCAGTTGCATCCGCGACATCTTCTGGTCTGTCGAAGCCATGCCGTTCCTCCTCAATGCAACGTTGCATTGGCTGCATGTCCCGGTGAAACAGGCCCCGCGATGCTCGCGCGTGCTCGGTACATCCGAGGGGAAGATGGTCCCCCGCTAACAGTGATCGCATCCCGAACTTGATTGTTCGACGTGCGAACGGTGAGTCTTGCTTGTGCGAACACATCACCGTTCCGTTAAAAAATTAGCCCCACTGCATTTCCCAGGCTCCCCCTTCAGGTTGCGGGCTTCTGTCGCGCCTCGTCCCAACCTGTGAGTGCCCTGGGTGACAAACAATAACAGAAAAAAGTTAGAGAAACAATTGGCCTTACGTACTACTCCATAACCCCGGCACGCAACGGTTCTAGATGCACGCTCACGTTCACATAGCCTTCATTTACCCGCCCCACCGCTCCACACATCCAACTCTGGTAGATATACCTTCGTCAAATTGCATCCCTAATAAATCGCTCAGAAAAAGACAGCGTATTCAAAAGCAACTGACCAAAAGAGAATTACCTACAGATAGCTCACACGAGTAAGGTCTTCGCAAATCTGCCATAGCCGGTTTGCTGCAGACTCTTCGCGGGCTTGGGGCGCCACCTGCGCAGCGACTACCTCGTCGCCACGCATCTCCCTGAAGCCCCTAGGGCCGTAATAGCCTCCGCTGACAGCTTCGGATGCGGTGGCTGCGTAGAGGGTGGGAAGCGCGCCTTCTGCGTCGGTGTTGAGGACCATGCCGATGACTTGACCGAGAATTGTACGGACGGCCTTCTCGGTAGAGGAGTGGTCGTCAACACCCTTGAAGAGGTTCGTGTGTGCTACTCCTGGATGAGCGGCGATGCTGATGACGCGAGAGGATGCACGGCGGAGACGGCGGTCCAGTTCGAATGCGAACATGAGATCGGCTAGCTTGGACTGCGCGTAGCTCTTCATCGGCGAATAATTCTTTGTCGATTGCAGG
>DATDHL010000439.1:0-1950 GCA_036521575.1 Edaphobacter sp.
CCGCTGCGGCAGCCCATCCTTACGCCACGAAGACTTCTGCTACTACCACCACACCACCCGCCGCCCCGCGCCCGACCCGCGCACCCGCGAAGACCGCTACGCCTTCGACCTCCCCCTCCCCGAAGACCGCGCCGCCATCCAACTCGCCATCGGCCACATCCTCCTCCGAATCGCCCACAACCAGATCGACTCCAAACGAGCAGGACTGCTCCTCTACGGCCTCCAGATCGCCAGCTCCAACCTCCCCCGCCAAAACCCCCAACAAACCCAACCACCTCAAGTCGAAGAGATCACCACCCACCCCGATCTCGGCCTCCTAGCCCCACCAGCCGAGTACGACGAAGACACCGCCTCAGGCCGCCCCAGAAGCATCATGAGCCAACTCATCGAAGACCTGACGCGAAACAAACCCCAGGCAGCAGACGAACACACCATCCCCTCCCTACAAGCCACCGCAGAAAATCCCGCAACCCCATCGGTGTCATCGGTGCAAATCGGTGTTAAGCTTTTTTCCCATTCATCCGCGTTAATCCGCGGTCGCTCCAGCACTCCGTTACAATCGCACCGTCGAGGTTATCCAAACCATGTCGCTCCCAGCACTCATCGCCATCGCCATCGTCATTCTCTACATCATCAACTCCATCAAGATCCTCAAGGAGTACGAACGCGGGGTCATCTTCCGCCTCGGCCGCATCTCGCCCGCCAAAGGTCCCGGCGTCATCCTCGTCTTCCGCCCGCTCGACCAGATCGTCCGCGTCTCACTCCGGCAGGAAGCGATGGAGGTCCCACCACAGGACGTCATCACCAAGGACAACGTCACTCTCAAGGTCAACGCCGTCATCACCCTGCGCGTCATCGACCCCACCAAGGCCGTCATCGAGGTCACAAACTACATCTACCAGACCTCCCAATTCGCCCAGACCACCCTCCGCTCCGTCCTCGGCGAGGTCAACCTCGACGAACTCCTCGCCCACCGCGAGACCCTGAACCAGCGCATCCAGACCATCATCGACGGCCACACCGCCCCCTTCGGCGTAAAAGTCGTCTCCGTCGAGGTCAAGCAGGTCGACATGCCCGAGTCCATGCTCCGCGCCATGGCCAAGCAGGCCGAGGCCGAGCGCGAAGCCCGAGCCAAGATCATCCACGCCGCAGGCGAGTTCAACGCCGCAGCCAAATTGGTCGATGCCGCAGCCCTCATGGCCACCCAACCCATGACCCTCCAGCTCCGCTACCTCCAGACCCTCACCGAGATAGGTGTCGAGAAGAATACGACCATCGTCTTCCCTCTTCCCATGGAGCTGATGAACCTGTTGAATAAAACATTGACGGAGGACTCCGCAGACAAATAAGCGGAGAAAGGATCCTCGGAAGCAGTCGTCTCAAAAAGGCAGCTCCAAAAATCTCAGGAGCGTTGTTTTGAAGGGCGTGGTTTCAGAAATCTGGGCAATTGTTTTGAAGGGGCGCGGCTTTAGCCGCGCCGTACAGGCGAAAGAAGCGGGGGCTTTAGCCCCTGAGGAATCTTTCCCCGCTGCATAAACCAAGGGAAGAGAGAAGAAGGAACGATCCGTGAACAGCCGTTACAGCGACGAAACCGATCTCCAGGACTATCAGGAGAGCACCGGCGACCGCGAGATCTCTCTCAACACCGCCACCATCCTCGGCGTCTTCTTCCTCCTCGCCCTCCTCTGCGCCATCTTCTTCGCCTTTGGCTACACGATGGGCCGCCGCACCGCCGCTCAAGCCATCGCGCCGCCAGCAGACACGACCTCAACCCTCGCCACAAACGGCAACCCCAAACCCGCCCCCGGAAGCGCCGCAGCCCAGTCCACCCACAAACCCGACGACGAAGACACCCAACCCACGCCCCCATCCCGGCATCCCCAGCAAGTAGCCCAACCACTCACGAAGCCCGCCGCAGCCACTCCTGAGCCCGCAAGACCCGCCCCCCAC
>DATDHL010000440.1:0-2493 GCA_036521575.1 Edaphobacter sp.
CTCCAGCGCCAGATCATCCACTCGACCTCCACCGTCGGCAAGCTCAAGGTCGACTCCGCAGAGATCATGCTCAAGGGCCTCAATCCCTTCCTCAACGTCGTCAAGCACAACACCATGCTCACCAGCGCCAACGCGCTCGAGATCTTCAAAGACTACGACGTCATCGCCGACGGCACCGACAACTTCCAGACCCGTTACCTCGTCAACGACGCCTGCGTCCTCACCGGCAAGCCCAACGCCTACGGCAGCATCTTCCGCTTCGAAGGCCAGGCCAGCGTCTTCGCCACCGAAGAAGGCCCCTGCTACCGCTGCCTCTACCCCGAACCGCCACCGCCGGGCCTCGTCCCCTCCTGCGCCGAAGGCGGCGTCCTCGGCATCCTCCCCGGCCTCGTAGGCGTCATCCAGGCCACCGAAGTCATCAAACTCATCCTCGGCATCGGCGACCCCCTCATCGGCCGCCTGCTCCTAGTCGACGCACTCGGCATGAACTTCCGCACCCTCAAGCTGCGCAAGAACCCCGACTGCCCCGCCTGCGGCACGCACCCCACCGTCACCGAACTCATCGACTACGACCAGTTCTGCGGCATCCCCAAGCCCTCCTCCGTAGGCCCGCTCGAGGTCGCCCGCGACAAGGCCGTAGCCGAAGCCGCCATCGTCGAAGGCATCCCCCAAATCACCGTCGAGCAACTCAAGAAGAAGCTCGACAACAAAGAAGACATCTTCGTCCTCGACGTCCGCGAGCCCCACGAGTACCCCATCGCGAACCTCGGCGCACCGTTGATCCCGGTAGGCTCCATCGAGTCCCGCATCGCCGAGATCGCCGCCCACAAAAACGACGAAGTCATCATCCACTGCCGCTCCGGAGCCCGCAGCCAAAAAGCCGCATTAGTCCTCAAAGCCGCCGGCTTCACCAACGTCAGCAACCTAACCGGAGGCATCCTGGCCTGGGCCGAAAAAATCGACCCCACCATGCCCAAGTACTAAATCTATACCAAGCAAGAAAGCCCGAGGCGGCCCCTCGGGCTTCGTTTTTTAGAGTCGTCATTCTGACCCTGAGCGAAGCCGAAGGGGAAGAATCCCTGTATTTTGCCCGAGGCTGCGATACATTCAATGGAATGTCCTCAGACCAAGCCTACGTCTACATCCTCGCAAACGGCTACAAACGCCTCTACGTAGGCGTCACCACCCGCCTCGCGCAGCGCATCGAGGAGCACAAGACCTCCGCTAATCCGAAGTCTTTCACTACCCGCTACAACATCAAACAACTCGTCTACTACGAGTGCTACGAAAGCATCTCCCAAGCCATCGCAAGAGAAACAGAGCTCACAGAGTGGCTTCGAATCAAAAAGCTCGAACTCATCATCTCAACGAACCCAACTTGGCGCGACCTAAGCCTCGAATGGGGCAAACCCATAGAACCATTCGAAGAGTCCAACCTCCGTCCACCAGAAACCTTTTGATGATTGCCCCTGCTCGGCATTCTGAGCGCAGCGAAGAATCCCTGTATTTCCGAGGGGAGCGAAGCGACCCGATTATTGTTCGTCGTTATTGTTGTTATTTTGAGCGGAATTCACAGATGCACTATTGGCGTCAGCAAGATTTCAAAACCCTAAAGAACACCGCTGCCGCTGCAGTGAATGCCTCTCCCCATTGGCAGGCATATGCAGATTTCTGCCTGGAGTACGAACGCTGGTTCCGTAATCAAGCATTCCTCATACTTGAACGATTTATTGGGCGAATCGAGCGTGAACCGTTCCTAGAGAGGCGGCGATTCGTAAGCTGGCTCATGAACATAGCGGAGGGACAGGATGGCCGACATATGCTCATCCCGCATCCACTCAAGGTTCGAGTTGTTGAACCCACACTTCTTGAATGGGTAGAAGTTGAACCTCTCAGCTCTGAACCGCACCGCTGGATCGGCGACCTCGAACATCTGGAGAGAGCCGTCGAACTTGATCCAACGGATCATATTGCGCTGAAGAAGCTCATCATCGTTCTTTTGAGTCGAGTCGGTTATGCGACTCATGAACTCCCGTACGGCTATTTGGGCTCAGTATCAGAGGACTTGGCGACTCTGAGTAAAATAGAGGCTCTCTTACCCAGGCTACCGAATGAAGATGACCGTGCAGCATATGCTGTCGACGTTGCAGAGGAAAGGTATTCCATCCACAAATACCTTCGAAAGCAATCTTGATCTCCTGAAAGCCGGTTATCGGCAACTTGCTTTACCTCCGAACCCCTTCCAACACCTTCCCATCCCCATCATTCTTCCCCACCTTCAACCCCAGCAACCCCGCCACAAAATCATACAAATTCACATTCTCAAACGTCCCCACCTTCACCCCCGGCTTAACATCCGGACCCTCCGCATAAAAGATCGCCTTCATCTCCGGCACCAGCCTTGGGTCCCATCCATGCTCTCCCTTCGCCTTCAGCTCTTCCGTCTTCGCATGGACCGTCATCGGCACCGCCTCCAGCGGCTCCACCAATGGA
>DATDHL010000441.1:0-5367 GCA_036521575.1 Edaphobacter sp.
ACTCGTGGAGCATCTGGTTGCCCTTGCGCCGATTGCAGTTATGGCAGCACGCTACTAGGTTTTCCCACGTAGACAGCCCACCGCGAGACCGCGGAACAACATGGTCCAGCGTCAACTCACCAGCCGTCAGCACAACACTGCAGTACTGGCAACAATTACGGTCGCGCAGCAAAATATTCTTCCGCGAGAGCGCCCGCGTCTGATGCGGAATCCTGCGATACTCCAACAGCCGGATCACGCTCGGCATCGCGATCTGCATCCGCGCTGCGTGCAGCGTCGCGCCCTGCTCCTCCTCGGTGCGCGCCACCCCCTTCAGCACCAGCACCAGTGCACGCCTCGCCCCGCAAATATTAATCGGCTCATACGACGCATTTAGAACCAGCACTGGAGTCTGCATCGCTGGCTGACGAAACACTCCCACCCGAACATCAACTTCAGTCATCGCACGTCCAGCAGCATGTCCGCTGGCGTGCCCCATGTGTCGTTTCCCACTTAGCCCTTGCTTCCGCATCTTCCCCGATTGCATCTCTAAGCCCTCCGGTTCCAAATAGTGTTCGCACTCCGCCAAGCTCGTTCTTCAATCAACCTTCTTCACGAATCCGAATCCCACATCGCGACCATCTCTCTTTGGGCCCGCGACACGGTAGCGACCCAAACCTTGCTCGCCCCAGCCCGTCGCAATGCCGCAGCGCAAGCCCGCGCCGTAGCCCCGGTTGTATAAATGTCATCGACTAACAAAACCTCGCGCCCAATCAAATCCGCGGTCTCATCGACTGCAAACGCGCCCTGCAGATTTCTTCTGCGCCCACTTGGCGTCAGTTCAAACTGACTCTGCGTATCCTTCACCCGCCGAATCGCGTCGTACGAAGCCCGCAGCCGCCACTCCGGCCTGCTCCTCTTCAATTCCTTGAGCGCGGCATCCGCCAGCAACACCGCCTGGTTATATCCCCGCTGTCGCTCCTTCGCCGGAAACAGCGGCACAGCCACCACCCTCAACTCCGCGCCGGCCTTACCCTCCAAAGTCTCAATCGCCCGAGCCAGCATCCTGCCCAGCGGTCGAGCCACCGCACGCATCCCCTCATACTTCAGCAGGTGCACCATCTCCCGCAGTTCATCTTCATAAACCCCATAGGCCACGGCCTGGGCGAACTTCGGCTCAACCATCCGGCAAGGCGAACAAACCAAACCCTCCACCGGAAACTGCCCGGCATACCGGACCCCTTCCATGTCGAGCGTCTCCCCACAACGCACGCACAAGGTCGCCGACTGGGGCTCAACCCCGCCAATACAATCATCACAAACTGGAATTAGGCCAGCTCTCAGCAAAGGGCCCCCACAGGCCTTGCAATCCGCTGGAAAAAAGGTAGTTACAAGATCATCCACAACCGCCCGTGCCACCCTGACCGGACTTCGTAAGACGCGCGAAACAGCGCGCCATTCCACCACCCCTCCAGGGGGACCACCAGGCGGAGCCCCGGTAGTTTCTCCGAGAGCATTGTCATTCAAGCATTCGCTGAAGACTCACCTCACACGGCACAGGCAAATCTCGTGCCATTGCCCGCAGTATAAGCCTTCCCCACCATACTCCGTCAATAATTCTGCACCAAACTAGATGCACGGTACTTCTCCTAACTCCCGCTGTTACACTCCTTCGCAGTCAAAACGCTTCAGCTTTATGTAATCGGAGACACCAGATGGCAGCATCTTCTAACTTCCAGCCCTTTGTGCCGGCGACAGAATCCCGCCCCGAGCTCACCGCCCGAGCCCTCATCCTTGGAGCCTTCTTCGGCATTCTCTTCGGCGCCGTCACCGTCTATGTCGGTCTTCGCGCAGGCCTTACCGTTGCCGCCAGCATCCCCATCTCCGTCCTCTCCATCTCCATCCTCCGAGCCTTCGGCCGCGCCAGCATCCTCGAAAACAACATCGTTCAGACCACCGGCAATGCAGGCCAGTCCATCGCCTCCGGAGTCATCTTCACCCTTCCGGCTCTCATCTTCCTCGGCTTCGACCTCGAATCCACCCGCATCTTCGCCCTTGCCCTCTTCGGCGGCTGGCTCGGCGTCCTCTTCATGATCCCTCTCCGCCGCCAGCTCATTGTCGAAGAACACGGCACCCTCACCTACCCCGAAGGCACCGCCTGCGCCGACGTCCTCATGGCAGGCGAACGCGGAGGTTCCTTCGCCTCCCGCGTCTTTCTCGGCCTCGGTCTCGGCGGCGTCTACACGCTCTTTCAAAACGAGAATCTCTTCGGCCTCTTTCCTTCCACACCCAACTTACAGCCCGATCTCGGCGAGCAGCATCTCCTCAAAGGCTCCGCCATCCGCGCCGACGTCACGCCCGAGTATCTCGGCGTCGGCTACATCATCGGCATGCGCGTCGCCGCCGTCATGCTCGCAGGAGGAGTCTTCTCCTGGCTCGTCCTCATGCCTGCCATCTACTTCTTCGGCTCACACCTCTCCACTCCGCTTTACCCCGGCACCATTCCCATCCACGACATGTCCCCCTCGCAGCTCTGGTCCACCTACGTTCGTCCCATGGGCGCCGGCGCCGTCGCCGCATCGGGCCTTATCACCCTCCTTCGCACCGCCCCCACCATCCTCGCCGCTCTCACCGAAGGCCTCAAATCAATAGGCAAGAAGAAAGGCTCCACCTCCACTGAATCCCTCACCACTCCTCCAAGAACCGAGCATGACCTCCCGTGGTCCGTCGTCATTGGCGGCTCTATCCTTCTCGTCATCCTCCTCTGGTTCTTCCTTCAGTTCAAACCCGTCCCCGGAGCGCAAGTCGGAGCCGTAGCCAATCTCGCCGCCTCCTTGCTTGTCGTCCTCTTCGGATTCCTCTTCGTCACCGTCTCGGCACGCATCGTCGGCATCGTCGGCTCCTCGGCATCACCCGTCTCTGGCATGACCATCGCCACCCTCATGGCCACCGCCGCCATCTTTCTCGTCAAAGGCTGGACCGCCCCCGCCTTCGGAGCCCTCGCCATCACCATCGGCGGCATCGTCTACATCGCCGCCTCCAACGCCGGAGACACAGCGCAAGACCTCAAGACCGGCTACCTCATCGGGGCCACTCCCTGGAAGCAGCAACTCGCCATCATGATCGGCGTCATCATCTCGGTCTTCTCCATCGGCACCACCCTCAACGCCATGAACAAAGGCCTTGAGACCTTCCAGCTCCTCTCGCACCCCATCGTCTTCTCACTCAACCAACTCCCCGACGGCGTTCAGAACAACGGCAACTTCACCCGCGATCGAATCTCCATCACCAATACCTCTACCTCTTCCCCCACCCACAGCGAGCTCAATAACACCCGCCAATTCATCCTCCTCAACGCCATCGGCTCCACCACCCTCGCCGACGGCAAATACCTCTACAACCCCGCCACCAATCAAATCGAAGTCCAGTGGGTGCAAGGCATCGGCAGCGAAAAAGCAGCCGCTCCGCAGGGCCGCCTCATGGCCACCGTCATCAACGGCATCCTCAGCCGCAAGCTTCCCTGGTCGCTCGTACTCCTCGGCGTCGCCCTCGTCATCATGGTCGAGATGCTTGGCATCCGCTCCCTCACCCTCGCCGTCGGAGCCTACCTTTCCATCGCCACCACCCTCGCAATCTTCGTCGGCGGCGTCATGCGCTGGATGGTCGACCGCGCCATAGCAAAACAACGCGAGCGCGAATCCGAGTCGGAGCACCAGGCCTCTCTCGAACTCTGGCACCGCGACCGCAGCGCCTGGCTCGCGCAGCATCCAGACTTCGACCCCACTGATCCCGAACACCTCAACCCAACGACTGGCCTGCCCAACAACATCACCCTCCGCAGCCCCGAGGTCGAATCCGAAATCTCCTCTGGCTCCCTCTACGCCTCCGGTCTCATTGCCGCCGGCGGAATCGTAGGTCTCCTCGGTGTCGCCGTCAGACTCTACGAGTCCGCAACCGACAGATCCATCCCTCGCTTCAGCGATCTTAACCCACTCCACCACGACTGGATCAGCGTCCTCATGTTCGCGATGCTTGCCTTCTCGCTCTACTACTTCGCCAGAAAGCCTCTCGACACAGAGAAATAAACCCTCAAATTACATCTTCAAGACTCAAATCCTCATTACGCTTCTCAATCTGCGCGGACTCCTTCGGCTTTAGCCCCCGAAGGACCTCCAGCAGCTTTGCCGGATTGAACGTCTCCAGCTGAAAGTCGGCAGCCGGGCAGCCGCCGTACCCCGGAGCGGCAATGACGATAACCGGAATCTTCGGCTGGATGGCTTTCAGTTCATCGGTTAACTCTTCGGCAGAGATGTCCTCGATGCCCCCATCCAGTACAACGCCGTCAACTCCCGGAAAGCGCTTGAAGATCCCTAGTGCTTCCTTTCCGCTATAAGCAGTAAGCACATTGAACTTGGCAGTCTCGATCACCAGTTTGCGTGTCGAGATGCTGCCCGGGAACTCACGGTCGATCACGAGAAAACAAGGTCTGATCATGCCGCGAATTATCTACTAAAAGCCGCAAATCTGCCTAATCAACTACCGATAGCTCGTCTGCTGCAACGGCAAATGGAACGAAAAAACCGACCCCTGCGACGGCTGGCTCGTCACCTCAATCGATCCCCCATGCGACTCCACGATGGCCTTCGCAATCGCCAGCCCCATGCCCGTACCCTGTACCCGATAACGCTGTCCCTGCCCACGATAGAACTTGTCGAAGATCATCATCCGCTCAAAATCGTCCACACCCACGCCTCGATCCGCCACACTAGTCACTAGTTCGCCCCGCGTCACCTCCGCGCCGATGAAGATAGGACTGCCGTCCGCCGAGTACTTTGCCGCATTCTCAATCAAATGCTGCAATACCTTTGCAATTCGCTCCAGATCCATCTCCACCATCGGCAGCGTCTCCGGCAACCGAATTTCGATGGGATGATTTCGCACCTGGGCCTGCACCGTTTCCAGTGCCAGGTCCACCGCATCGCGTATCGGATGAGGCTGTAGATCGAGCTTGATATCGTGCGCATCAAGATCAGCCATCTCCATCGCCTGTCCGACCAGCCGGTTCAACCGCGCCGCCTCCTCCTCGATCACCTGCATCATCTCCTCGCTCTGCGCTCTGTCGAGCAGCGGGTCGCTCCGCAGACTCGTAATCGCCGCGGTAATCGAGGTCAAAGGAGTCCGCAGCTCATGCGCAACCGAGTCCAGCAGCGCGTTTCTCAACCGTTCGCTCTCGCGCGAAGCTTCCACCCGGGTAAGCGTCTCCACAGCTCCCGCACGCTCAATCGCAATTGCGGCCAGCCCGCACACAGCATCGAGCGCCTCAGGCGAAGTGCCAGAGCCCGTAATTCCAACCGCGCCAATCGGCCGTGTCCCCAGCAGAATCGGCAC
>DATDHL010000442.1:0-3524 GCA_036521575.1 Edaphobacter sp.
GTCTTGGCCAACGAATCAGGGATCGCGTCTGTGCCGAGACCATTTAGTACTAAGAGTTCTTCGACTACACTCCGCTGCAAACTTCCGTTACTGCGGAGTGTCTAAAGGGTGTGTGCTCTTTTCGTAGAATTCGTTTTGAAGTTTGAGACTCACATCGTCGGCTTTGATGGCGACGATGACTTTGCTAACCGAATCGACCCACCATTTCATTTGATATTCGCCCAACTCGCGGGATGCGACCGAGCCGTCACCGGCATAGTGATCTGGAAAGCGTGCGTACCACCAGATGCCGGTGTAGACACCTTCCGGCAGGTTCTGGCGATGTTGGTCGGCACCTGATTCGCTTGCTGCACGATCCTGGTGCAGCAGATCGGGCCGGACAACCATCATCTTGGACGTTTCACTTTCGCCGGCATGCTCGTCGATGGTTGTTTTCTTTTTTGGACCGCCGGACGTCGGAGTGCGCTGGTTGAAAAGATAGACCACATAATCGTGCGGCTTATCCAACTGCGACTGGGCAAAGTAGGGTAGCAAACTAGCATTCCCACCGTGGCCGTTAACGATCAGGATTTTCTTGCAGCCATTGCGAGCCATCTCGTCCGTGGTTGCTTGAAGGAGTGCCAACTGCAGATCGCGACTGTAGGCGACGGTACCGGGCTCATGACGCGCCTCGGAGATTTGCCCAAAATAATACTCTGGGAAAACCACGGCATACTGCTGCTCGGCAGCGTGCAGTGCCGCATAACGCGCATTGAGCAGATCGGAACCAATCGGCATGTGCGGCCCATGCTTCTCCAGAATGCCGAACGGCAACAGACATGTGCCCTGCGAACGCTTGATAGCCTCGAGAAAATCCGGACCCGTCAGTTCTTCCCAATGAACCGACAGCTTGGTCTGCGGTGAACTGGTCTGCGCTTGCGCGGGATGTCCCACGTTCAAGACAGCACCAAGAAGGAAGAAAGCCGCGGCAAAGCAACTCTTGCGATTCATCTGGTTCATTCGATTGTCTCTTTCTGCGCGGATTCTAGCATGGAGTCTTGTGTCATCAATTGAAAGCAATCCACTTCTTCAAATTGCCGACTCCACAGTCACAATGAATTCGCGGGCGCAAGCATTTATCGCCTCTTCCTGAATTCGTTCATTGTGGGTGAAGGTCTAGGTCATATGCCATATAGCTTTGATCGTCACAAAAAGCTAACCTGCTCCCAGCACACAAAGGCAGGCATCAGCATGGCGATCACCGTCACCCGTAAAGACGCCCGGTACCATACCTTGAAGAAGGGCCACAACGTGCGCTGGCCAGCAACCGAGTCCGACGCAGTCAGCCGTATCGAGCTCTGCGAGACTCCTCAGGAAGCCGCAGAAGCCCTACAGCGCATCGTTAGCGCCGGTCTACGCCCCACCGTCCGCAGCGGAGGCCACTGCTACGAAGACTTCGTTGTGAACAACCCCGATGGAGCCATCCTCGACCTCAGCATGTTGACCCACACCAACCCTGTCGGAGTTGGCGCACCCTACCGGATCGGCACCGGCACGCAGCTCTGGAACGGCTACTGCGACCTCTACAAACGCTACGGCGTAATACTTCCCGGAGGTACCTGCTCCTCCGTAGCAGCCGGCGGACACATCAGCGGAGGCGGATACGGTCTTCTCTCCCGCCTCCATGGAGTTTCCGCGGACTGGCTATCCGCCGTAGACATCCTCACAGTTGACGCCAACGGCAAGGTGATCCCCCGACACGTAGACAGCACTCACGACCCAGACCTCTTCCGCGCCTGTCGTGGCGCTGGTGGTGGAAACTTCGGCGTGATCACCACCTACATCTTCGATAAGCTGCCAAATGCGCCGCAGGAGGTCATGCAGGCCAACATCTTCTTCCCCTGGGCCGATATGACACCCGAACGCTTCGCCTCCATCCTCACCACCTACGGCGAATACTTCGAGACGCGCGGCCAGGATCCCGACACCTGGGGTCTTTTTGCTGTGCTCGTCGTATCCCACCAAGCGGGAGGACGATTTGGCATGTCCGTGCAGTTCTGCAATCCAGACGGCACCTGCCAGGATCTGAGCGTGCTGAACGACTTCCTCGATCGCTTTCAGAGCTGCAAACCCGTTACCGACCAGCCCAGCCCATCCTCCAACTTCGGCTCGGTGCCGCGCCCCGATGCCGGACAGCAGGTCTGTTCCGGCGCCAATACGATGACCCGCCATGACTGGCTGGGCGCCACAGCGATGAACGCCGGAGGCCCCGGCGGCACCAGAGGCAAATACAAGTCCACGTATATGAAGCGCAAGTTCACCCCATCAGAGATTCAGTGCATGTACAAGCACATGACACGAATCATCCCTGGCGCGGATCTCAGGGGTTCCATGGTGGCCATTGACTCCTACGGAGGAGCCATCAACCGCAAAGGTATGGCCGAGGCGACTGCAGTGCACCAAAGGTCATCCGTGTTGAAGCTGCAATACCAGAGCTACTGGCGCGACGAGCAGAATGACGCCGACCACCTCACCTGGATCGCTGACTTCTATCGCGAGATGTACACCGGCCCTCACGTGGACTCACGCTACAACGGTACCCCCTATCCAGGCGATCGCTACGAAGGTTGCTACATCAACTACCCGGATAAGGATATGTTGGCGTATTCCTTCTGGCCGCAGCTCTACTACGGCGATCAGGGGTTGTATTCATTCCTGCAAGGGGTCAAACGGCGTTACGATCCAAATAACGTCTTTCACCACGCCATGTCGATTCGCGCTTGAGCACCATACCAGGAGAAGACTCATGAAACAACGCGCACTCTGGAGCCGCAGGGAGTTTGTGCAGTCTATGGGATGCTCTTCACTCGCCGCTGCCCGACTGCGCCTCCCTTGGTTAACCAACGCGGCTCAACCTAGCACCCGGTTTGCCTATGTAGGCTTTTCCGGCGAAGCTCAGGGTTCTACTGGCATTCAGGTGTTGGCCATCCGCGGAGAGCGTTGGACGCCAGTGCAGTCCATCTCCAGCCAGCATCCGACCGCGCTGGCGCTACATCCATCCCAGCGTTTTCTCTACGCAGTCAACGAGATCGATTCCTATCAGGGCCTGCCTTTGGGAACGGTCGAAGCCTATGCCGTCGACCCTCGTGGCGGTCACCTCACGCTACTTAGCCGGCAATCTCTCTCGCTCTCCGGAACCCTGCCGAGGCATCTGGCTATATCGCCGGATGGACGCAACCTGGTCGTTGCCCTGCATGGAGGCGGTGCCTACAACGTGCTTCCAATTGGCGCAGATGGAATGCTGGGAAAAGTTTCGGGAATCGTGAAGGAGATCGGCTCCGGACCCAATGAGCAGCACCAGGAAGCATCCCACCCGCAGATGGTGATCTTTGACACCAGTGGCAATCACCTCCTCGGCACCGATCTAGGAAGCGATCGCCTCAACGTCTTTGCCTTGGACGGCGACAAGTTGTCCATCCGTGATCGAAGCGCAACCCAGCCTGGCAGCGGGCCGCGTCATATGGCGCTGCATCCAGCTGGCCACC
>DATDHL010000443.1:0-4622 GCA_036521575.1 Edaphobacter sp.
CAGCATTCTTCCGGAGGCGGGGAACGATTTTCTGGATGATGCGGCGGCAGCGGGCAAGAGTGCTAATTTTCTGTTCGATGAATTGACGGAGAGGCTGGCGAAGGGGCCGATCAAGTTCAAGATTTTGGTACAGGTGGCCGAGGATGGCGATGTTGTGGACGATGTGACGGTCCACTGGCCTGCGGAGCGGAAGGTGGTTGAGTTGGGTACGGTGGCTCTGACAGAGCAGGTTGCGAATGATGCTGCTGAACAGAAGCATGTCATCTTCGATCCGATTCCACGAGTGGATGGGATTGAGCCCTCGGCTGATCCGTTGCTGGAGTTGCGGGCTGCGGTTTATTTGATTAGCGGGCGGAAGAGACGGGCTGCTCCGGAGCAGTAAGGGTAGGGGTCATCCTCTGGCCGCCCTCGGCAAAAGCAGGTCCCCTACGGGGATGACAAGCAAGAAAGGCAAGGGCAACAGCAAAGGCAAGGGTCGCCCAGTTGGACGACCCTTTGTCTTTGGGCTATTTTTTGATTAGACGGTTACTTCCCAGCCCCTTTCGTAGGTGCGGCCCCAAAGCTTTATGGCTTCGGGGTCGTTTACGACGTGGCCGGTTTTGGGGTCGAGGGTGAGCTCGTGCTTGGTGAAATAGGCGATGTTCGATAGCTGCAGCAGGGTGACGCTGACGTTGGCTACGGGGATGGGGGAGTTCAGCTTTTCGCCGTGGCGGATGCCGTTGATGAGGTTGAGGAAGTGGGCATCGGTCATGGAGTCGCGGCCGATGGTGTCTGTGCTGGAAGTCTGCTTGCCGGTCTTGAACTCGTCGGTCTTTTTGCCGTTCCAGTCGTAGAGTTCGTAGCCATCGCGGTCGATGAGAATGGAGCCCTTGGTGCCGAGGATGGAGGAGCCGCGCTCGCGACCGTAGATCTTCATGCCCTGGCAGCAGCGGCCTTCCCAGTTGATCATCTTGCCGTCGTACTCGAAGTTGGTGTCGAGGGTGTCGTAGAACTGCCAGTCGTCCTTGAAGTTGTAGCGGCCGCCGGCTGCGGTGACGCGGTTGGGATAGTCCACGCCGAGGGCCCAGCGGCAGACGTCGACCTCGTGGGTGCCGTTATTGAGGGACTCGCCGGTGCCGTAGCGGGTGAGCCAGTGCCAGTTGTAGGGGTGGATGTTGTCCTTGTACTCGCTGCGTGGGGCGGGGCCTTGCCACAGTTCCCAGTTGAGAGTGGCGGGGACGGTGGCGGCCTTGCCGTAGCCCATGGATTTGCGCTTGTTCACGTACCAGGCTTTGGCGTAGTAGGGGTCGCCGATGAGGCCGTCGTGGATCTGCTGGATGACCTTGATGGTGTAGTCGGAGGAACGCTGCTGGTCGCCTACCTGAACCAGCTTGCCGTATTTTTTCTGGGCTTCGACGAGGAGTTCGCCCTCGCGGGGATTGTGGCTGGAGGGCTTTTCGACGTAGACGTGCTTGCCCGCCTTGAGGCCCAGAATGGCCATAGGGGCGTGCCAGTGGTCGGGCAGGGCGACGGTGATGACGTCGACGTCTTTGGCGTCGAGGATCTTGCGGTAGTCGCCGTCGGCCGTGGGGGCGTAGCCGAGCTCTTTTTCAGCCTCGACGGCGAACTTGGTGAGGATGGCGGAGTCGACATCGCAAATGTGGGAGACGCGGGCTGCGGCGGAGTTATTTTTCAGGGCGGAGAGATGGGCATAGCCACGGCCGTTGAGTCCAAGGATGGCGAAGTTGAGACGGTCGTTAGAGCCCATGATCTGAGCGTAGCTTTTGGCGGTGGAACTAATGGCTGCACTGGCGGCCGTTACGGCGAGGCCGTCGAGAAATGTGCGACGAGAGATCATTGGTGCTCCTTGGTTTAGGCGGCCCGACAGGCCGGGGAAATAACGGTATCCCTTATACATGGGTTTTAGTTGTAAGTTCAAACGAAAAACAATTGCCCATATGGTTAGACGATCTAAATGGTTGAATCCGATGGTGTCAGAGTTTTGAATCTCGCTAAAGATGGGCGGGATAAATGAGCAAACCTCCCCACTTTTTAATGCCTGGGCTACTGCTGAAAGAGTTCCCTAGCGGAGCAAGAGGCGTACCTCAGCGGCTAAACAGGCTGCGGAAACTCATCATTTTCAGAATGAGACTGTTTCGACGACGTTTTGAGGTAGTACAAATCGCTTGTAGAGCCTTTCTTAGCATCAATGGTGTGACGCATCGGGCGCTTTTTAGTTGAGACGTTGGAGACGGTCGATTAGTTTTTGGGCGAGAGGTTCGCCGGATTCGGTCCAAAGAAGACGGCTGGAGATGCCGCAGTTTTTTTCGACCGAGAGAGTGAAGGCCAGGAGCTTTTCTACGTTCTGCTGGATGTGTTTGGCGGCGTCTTCGTCGAGATCTTCGTCGTCGAGGGTTTCGGCCAGCCAGGGCGTGTCAAGGCCGAAGTCGATGCGAATGTGACCGTTCTGCTCGAAGCTGGCGTCGTCAAACTGCGGGCCAAGGCCGAGAATGCGAACGGTGGCGGGCTGGGGCTTCCAGAGGGTGTCGAGGGCGGCGTAGTTGTCGTCCTGGTCGATGTCAGGATCGGGGTCGGTATCGGGGGGGCGGTTGGGATCGACTTCGGGAGACCAGAGTTTCCATTGCATCTCGAACTCGTAGGCCATGTCGTCGTGAAGCTGCTCGGTGGCTTCGGCCACGGCGTTCTCAATGATGGAGCCGGAGGTGTCTTCGGAGCGGTCGTCGTTGACGTAGATGCGCTGGTAGGAGGGGGCTTCATTGAAGCCGATGGGATAGACGCTGGCCGCGGCGACACGCTTGTCTCCACTGATGAGGGCGAATTGACGCATGACCGAAACGAGGGCGTCGGGAAGGGATTCGAGGCGGAAGTTTGGGAACCAGAGGCTTAGGTAGAGCTGATCGGCCATGGAGATAGTGTACTTCCCTTCGCGGTCAGGATGGGGCACGCGGTCTTTGGTGGATCTCGGGTAGAAAGATGCCGTGGGTGAGAAGATAGAAGAGGATGGGCAAGATCGTTTCCATTGAGAGATTGCGAATTTGGTTGCTGGTGGGCGCGGGCCTGCTTGTGATGGTAATTGCTGTTTTTCTTGGTTATGCCCACTATCGGGCGCACCGGTTTATCAAGGATCTACCGGGTAAGCTCGGAATTGATATCAGCCAAGAGACGAATGCGTTTACGTATTCGCAGACGGCCGAGGGCAGGACCATCTTTACGATCCATGCGGCAAAGGCCGTGCAGCGCAAGGACGGCAAGGTGACGCTGCATGATGTGGGGATCGTTCTGTATGGGCGGAAGCAGGACCGGGCGGATCGGATCTATGGCAAAGAGTTTGAGTATGACCAGAAGGCGGGGGTGATTCGTGCGGCCCGTGAGGTGCATATCGATCTGCAGGCGCCGATGGCGACGGACGCACATGGTAAGGCGGAGTATGCCGCGGGTAAAGACCTGCATGGTGAGGGTGGGAAAGAGAGCACGGATGACCGGCTGATCCATGTGAGGACGAGCGGGCTGGTCTTCATGCGGGAGTTGGGGGTAGCGGCTACGGATCAGGATGTCGAGTTCGAGTTCAATGGAATGAACGGGTTTGCGCACGGAGCAGACTACAGCTCGGATACCGGTCTGCTGGTGCTGCACTCAGCGGTGAAAGTGAACGGGCTACGAGACGGGCGTCCGGTGGTTTTGACGGCGTCGCGGGCGGAGTTGGACCGAACGAACAATCGGGTGACGCTGGCGCAGGCGAAGTATGTTTCGGTGGGAGGGGCACAGACGGGCGGGGCGGAGACGGCACAGGCGCAGCGGGCGGTTGTGCATCTGCGAAGCGATGGCGGTGGGGTGGAGAGCCTGGATGCGGAGGGAGAGGTAACGCTGGAGCGGGGCGATGGGGGCAGGGTCGTGGCGCAGCGAGCGAATGTGGCGGTGAGCGCGGATGGCCGTGCCCAGGCGGTTCGGTTGTATGACGGCGTTCGGTACTCGGTGGATGAGCCGTTGCGGCGGGCGGGGGGAACGGCAGCTGAGGGCAGGGCCGCATTCGATAAGAAGGGGCGGCCAGAACTGGTGGTTTTGACCGGGACCGTGCATCTGACGGAGCAGGTGAGGGCGGCGGCAACTGCCGCGTGGAATGAGCGGGAGTTGAACTCGGATCAAGTGGAGCTTGCGCTGGGGGCGGATGCCGCGGGGAAGGCGCAGTTGCGTGATGCGAAGGCCAGCGGGAGGGCCAGGTTGAAGATGACGGATGCCGGTCGGGAGAAAAAAGGGCCGGTGAGCAGCGCGTTGGCTGCGGACGTCCTGACGGCGCATTTTGTGCAAATAGAGGGCGCTACCAGGATCACCGAGGGGCATGGGGTGGGTCACACGGCCTTGCAGAAGGTCAGCGAGACTGGGGCTGAGGATACGAGTTCGGGCGATACGATGGATGTTCGCTTCCGGATGACGACTGTGGATGGGAAAGAGAGCGGCGCGGGGCGGGGAACGGAAGAGATTGCGACTGCGGTGCAGCAGGGAAACGTGGTGATGACTCATAAGTCGGCTCGGAGGCCGGGAGATACCGGTGTGCCGACGGAGCAGCGGGCTACAGCGCAGAAAGCGGTGTACGACGGCACAACACGATGGATGACGCTGACCGG
>DATDHL010000444.1:0-2726 GCA_036521575.1 Edaphobacter sp.
GTATTTGAAAGGTCTTTCCAATGGTCTCCGTTGCCGATGGCCTCGGCGAGGTCGGGATTGTTGATGAGCTGACGGAGGGACTCGGTGGAGCGGGCCATGTCGCGCCAGCGGATGTGGAGGCTGCTCTGGCTCAGCATGGTCATCCAGCCGACATCCTTGAGGCGCGTAAAGGCGTTGCGGAGCGGCGTGCGCTCGAGCGGCTCGAGGAGTCCCCGGCTGAGCGCGCCCCAGATGAAGATCATGCGCAGCCAGCCGGTGAGGGCGACCATGATGAGCGGGAAGAAGAGTGTCGCAATGAGGAATTCGTAGGCCGTGGGCCAATGGCCAGGATGCAGGAGGAAGCGCTCCAGGCTTTGGATGTGGCCGCAGAAGACACATATTACGAACAGGCCGAGATAGATGGCGAAGAAGATTACGTTCAGCTTGGTGGCAGACCAACGGGTGAAACGGCGGATGGTCTCACGGGTGATCAGGAGGCAAGTGACGTTTTCGATAAGGCAGGAGTCGATGGGAGTCTTGCACTGTGTGAGAGCGGTGTCGGATACAAAGAGTGGATAGGGGCTTTTGGACTCGACGTTATCGGGAAGCCTTGGGCGACTCATGGTGGAGAAGCGGAGGCGCGCCGTCTGGAAGACGGACCAGAGGTACCAACTGAAGAGCAGAAGCAAAACGGGAATGATGGGCGAGACCCCGCTGGTGGGATGGAGCGAGCGGTAACTGAAAAAGAGTCCAACGTAGGAATCGGTGTCGCCTACTGTCGTTCGCAGACAGATCCCCATCCAGAGAAGGGGCACGCCGACGACCGTAATCAGCGCGATGAGGTTGAAGTAGGGGTAGAGTGAGGTGGTGGATTCGGGATTGATGCCATGAGCGCGACCGGAGTGGCGGAGGGTGCGGGTGAGGGTGGCGATAAGAGCCGCAACTCCAGACAACAAGGTGATGGATGCGATGGTGAAGCTGGGTGTATCGACGAGATAAAAACGGTGGATCGAAAACAAGGGGAAGAGCATGGCAAAGAGCGGGAAGGATACGACGAATGCCATGGAGAAGAGCACGGAGGTGCCGATGTTGATGTAGACCGATCGGCGACGGGGCTGGTCGTTCTGGCGGACGGCTACGTCGCGGGTGAAAGCTGACCAGTATTCAGCGGTCAGCATGACGGTAGTGTGGCCGATGCACAGGCTGGTAATGAACGTACAGAGAACAAACCAGAAGAGCGAAGGAGCAGCATTGGGAGACGCGGATGACGAGAGTCTGGGCTTGAACTGGCCGTCTGTCTGCGAACAGTTCTTAAGTGCCCCTTCAACGACGTTGGGCAGGATGGATCGTGTATCGCTTGCGCATGGACTGATGATGCCGAGGGGATAGTAGCCATCGCCGCCGACCGTTGTGGCCCAGAGAGGGATCTGGAGAGTATTGTTCGCTGTGCGCTGATAGCCTGCGAAGGTTGGCGGCACGTGATGCTGTGAGTTTGATGTGCCCAGCCAGAAGATATAGCTCGCTGCGTTGTAGGCCCGTGCGGCGTGGGCATCCGAGAAGGCGCGTGCGGATCCTCCCGCGTTGTCGAGATCGATCAGAGTGTAGGGCGTGATGACAATGGAGCCAATGTAAGGGACGTTGTCGATGTCGCGTTCGACGAGAAGGTCGCCACCGTTGTAGAAGACGAGTCGCGCATCGGGGCAGGCGCGATGGAGAAACTGCGCGAGAAAGAGCTCGTCGAGGACGTTGGAACCGGCGATAAGGATGTACTGGGTGCGATTGCGCTGGAGTTGACGGGCGATGGCCATCAACTCGGCTTCCTGGGAGAGAGGAGTCTGGGTGCTGGAGAAATGCGGAACGGTGTCGTCGGCGTCGGAGTCCTTGAGGGAGAGGTTGAGATAGGGACTGGGCGCGCCGGAATCGCTGGACGATTTGCCTCCCTGGTCGATCTGGGCGTTACGCAGAAGGGATATCTCACGGGGGAAACGGATCTGAAGGCCGCCCTGGGTCCCGGTTGCATTCGAGTCGCCGAATACGGTGCCATCCTCCACGAGGATCGCGGTACGCCTGACATCGAAGGAGGATTTATGAAGGGCGTCGAAGAAGCGCGAGAGTTCGACGGCGGTGTTCTCCGCGAAAGAGACGTAGGTTATCTTGGGGTCTCCTTCCTGGTGCGAATTGAGTTCGCTGTTTGCGATTCCGGTGGAGGTCTCGCCGGCTACGACGATTTCGGGAGGGGCGTGGTCGAACTTCGCGTTTTCAAGGCCTTCGCGCAGGGATGCGGCGGAACCGGAGGAGAATGGCCCGATGATGGCTAGCCGATTTTCGTCGCCCATCGACAGCTTGGCTTTGTAATTCTTCTGGAGCATCGCCTCGTACCGCAGTGCGTTGCGAAGCTGAGTGCCGTTGATGCCGAGGGCGGGGGTTTCCCCTACGAGGAAGAGGTAGACGACGCGATGAAAGCTGGACCAGGCTAGATCGGATTCGCCGGCCTTCGGGCCGTACTTGAGGATGATGAGACCGGGTTGTTGTTCGCGCTTGACGTCTTGTTCGGTCTGGGGAGGCGGGGTGGAGGAGTCGCCTGAGGATGGAGGTGCGATGCGGCTCTTCCAGGGTAGCCAATATTGACTGCCCAGGAAGCGGTTGTCGCCAGCGGCCTGCATGAAGGCGTCGATGGTGCGATCGAACTCCAGGGCGAAGTGGCTGTGGATGGGATCGGGAACGGTGGCGATGATGGCGCGGACGTC
>DATDHL010000445.1:0-11164 GCA_036521575.1 Edaphobacter sp.
CACGTCCGCAAGGTCGAGATGTTCCATCACGGAGAGTTCGAAATCTTCGCCAAATCCGGCTGCACCTCCGTCTTCTACGGCGACACCCTCATCGGCTCCCGCATGCCCAACCTCACCTACATGCTCACCTTCCCCGACATGGCCGCCCTCACCGCCGGCTGGGACGCCTTCCGCATCAACCCCGATTGGAAAAAACTCTCCGCCGACCCCCGCTACGCCTACGAACCCATCGTAAGCAACATCACCAACCTCATCCTCAGCCCCACCAGTTACTCACAGATCTAGCGCGACTCATTCATCACGAATCACAGCAAGAGGGCTAATCCGAGTAGCACGAACCGCCGGACTCAAACTCGCCACAAACGACACGAACAGCAGCAGCACCGTCACGGCAACAAAGGTCAGCATGTCACGCGAACTGACGCCATAAACCATGCTCGTCACCACCCGCCCAAGAGCAAAGGCAGCAAAGAGGCCAAGAACGATACCCACAACCGTAGGCTTCATGCCCTGCGCAACGACCACGCGCAACACGTCAACTTTCGTTGCACCAAAGGCGATCCGCAAGCCGATCTCCTTCATCCCGCGCCTCACCGAATAAGCCAGTACGCTATAAATCCCAACCGCACACAGCACCAGCGCGAGCAACCCGAAGATCGCGAGCAGTTGCATATTGAAGCTCTGTTGCGTCAGCGTCTCACCGACAAACTCTTCCAGCGTCAGCACATTGTCAACAGGAACATCCTTATTGGCCTGATGCACCGCCTCACTCACCGCCGTCGCCAGAGTACGCGGCGGAACCGTCGTCCGAACCACAAGAGAAAGAGGCCGCCCGCTGAATGTTCCCGATGGCGGACCTTCAATCTGCGCCAGCGGCCAGTACAGCGTCGCAACTCCAGCCGAGCTATCCAGGCCAAGCTGCTTCACATCGCCCACAACTCCGACGATCTCCCGCTCCTTATCCGGATAAAACGACAACTTCAGATGGTGCCCTATCGCGTTGCCATCAGGCCAAAACTGTTTCGCCATCGATTCGCTGATCACCACCACCGGCGCCGAATCCGCTCTGTCATCCGCATTGATATCCCTGCCCTGAAGCAGAGGAACATGCATCGCCTTGAAATAACCCTCCGTCGCAACCCGCACCGACACCTCAGGCTGTTCCGACATCGCAACCACCGGATGTCCCTCAACCGCCACCGGCTGGTTCGAGCCGCCCGTAAGCGGCAGATTGTCGACCGCTCCCGCAGCCGTAACTCCCGGCAGTGATCGCACACGCTGCAGCACCTGATCGAAGAATTGTGCCTCCTGCGTAGGGTCCGTAAATTGTTTCTTGTTAACCTGCACGTTCATCGTCAGCACATTGTGCGTGTCGAACCCCGGATCGATCGTCTGCAGCTTCCACAAACTTCGGATCATCAACCCGGCCCCAACCAGCAGCACGAGCGACAACGCGACCTCCACCACCACCAGCGCCGAGCGAGTCCTTCTGCGTCCGCTGTCAGTATCCGTACGGCCCAACCCCTGCTTCAAACCTTCATTCGCATCTCCCTTGGTCATACTCAACGCAGGAATCAGCCCCGAAAGAATCCCAGTCGCAATCGAAAGCGCAAACGTAAACGCGAGCACCGGCCCGCTCAGCCCAATCTCACCCATCCGCGGCAACTTATCCGCAAAGAACTTCAGCAGAAGCTCTATCCCAAAGTGAGCGGCCACCAACCCGAGAGCCCCTCCAAACAACGAGATCAGCACCGTCTCCCACAAAAGCTGTTGAACAATGCGAGCCCTGCTCGCACCCATCGCCGTACGAATCGCAATCTCCTTACGACGCGCAAACGTCCGAGCCAGCACAAGATTGGCGACATTCGCGCACGCAATCAAAAGCACGAACGTCACCGCTCCCAGCATCATCAACAACGCTGGACGAACCTCGCCGACAGTCTCTTCGCGCAGCGGGTTGACCACCGCACCCCACCCCTTGTCATCGGCAGGATAAGCCTGCTCCAGCCGCCGCGAAATCGTGTTCATCTCAGCCTGCGCCTGCTCCAACGTGACCCCAGACTTCAGCCGCCCAACCGAAAGGAAATGATGTTCGCCACGCACAGCCACCTCTGCGGGCGTAAGCGCCAGCGGAACCCAAATCTGCGCAAAGCTGGGCTTCGTCATCGCCGGCCCCGTCACGCCAACAACCGTATACGGATCGCCATCAAGATTGATTGACCGCCCAACCACCCCCGCATCCGAGCCATAGTGAGTCTGCCAGAACTTATAGCCAAGAATCACCTCGCGATTCTTGCCCGGGCTACTCTCTTCCGGCAGAAAGACACGTCCATGCAGCGGCTGAACTCCAAGGACCGGAAAGAACTCCGGGCTCACAGTGCTCGCCATAACCGCCTCGGGCTTACCGGCCCCGGTCACGTCAAAGTGTGCGCCCGAGTACAACGCGATCTGCTCAAACACATGGCTCTGCCTCTGCCAGTCGAAGAAGTTAGCCGCCGAAACCGAGAAGCGCGTCATCCCCGGAAAGCTCGTCTGCGGAGGCGTATGCCACAGCTGCACCAACCGGTCGACATCGTGGAACGGCAGCGGCTCCAGCAGAACAGCATGGACGACGCTGAAGATCGCAGTGTTCGCCCCAATACCCAGCGCCATGATGATCGTCGCCATCAAGGCAAAGCCAGGGCCCTTCCGCAGCAGCCGTAACGCAAACCGAAGGTCTTGTATGAGTGCTGACAAAGTGCACCTCCATCCCCAAAGAAGAACGAGCAATTCAATCACCACGTATTCTGGGCCAAAAGTCCCTGATTATCAGCACTTTTACAAGTGCGACAACAGCATCAGTGTCCATCGCCGAGAACAATTGTCCTTTCGAACAATGGGCGACGTTAGCCGATGTCAGCGAACGTCGCTTTTCAGCACGGCGCAGCCTCAGCCACCATCCGCCCTCTGGCTTCTCGCCTTTATCGATGCGCCGGTTGCCCAGGTGTCAATGAAACCCCGATCGGGTGCCCCAACTTCGCCGCGGTTTCCCCGACGTAAGGGGGTCAATCCCGCGGAAGCGCGATCCCGAAGACTCCGAATCTGGCCCTACATCGCTAGGGCGAAGGAGAGCACTCTATTTCCTCACCATCTCCGGACTAAGCCGAATCGCCCTACTCCCCTCCATTAGGTGGCAATCCTGATTGTCTCGTTTTGGACGGGGCCGTGTTTTGCACGATCAGCAACAAGAGCTTCAGCCCTGGGTATGCCTCCTTCTCCTCTGACGACGGAGAAATCAAACCGTCTCATCGCCAAAAGCTACCGAGCAATCTCCGGCAACACCGCAAGACAAATCAAAGCCTGCGTCACCAACACCATTCCCGTAAGCGCCAGAAACATCTTCCGATACTGCGTCTCCAGAGCGTCCGCAAACACGCCCCCCAGAAACGTAAACAAAAACGGCAGCGCCCAAAGCCACGGCTGCGCAACCACCTGCGTCACCACCACAGGAAACAGCACCGCCGCCATTACCAGCGGAGCCGTATTGCCAAAGTACCGGCACCGCCGCACTCCCACGTAGAGCACCAGCGCCACACCCGCAGCCGCCACAATCGGTCCATTCGCCACGCTCGTAAAGAAGCTCTTCGCCCCATCCAGCGAAAACCAGAACCGCCCCGCACCCCCGGTAAACACATAGCTAAACGCCGCCAGGTGAAAGGAGTAAAACGCAAACAGAATCCCCAGTCCCCCCAGCGCCGAGAAGATCAAAATCTGCATCACATAACTCCGCCGCCCCTCCGCCAGATACAGCATCAGCACCAGCGCCGCCACAGTTCCAATCATCGCCGCCACCAGATGCGCCGCCGCCGTCAACCCCAGCGCAACCGTCAGCAACGCAATCCGCGGCCGCCACTTCCACCGAGGCCCCAGCATCGCATGCGCCACACCCATCGCCGTATAGACCAAACCATACAGCCCCCACATCGCCAGCACATCATTGTTCGGCGTCACCGCAGAACGAACGATCGCCGGACAAAAACAATACAGCCCTAGCGCAAAAAACCCACCTTCATTCCCAAACAATCTCCGAGCGACCCACCACAGCCCAGCGCCCAGCCACGCTGCAAAAAACACAAATGGCAGATGCAGCAGATACTTCACATTCGTCAGCTCATGCCGAGCCTCCCACGTCGACCCGTTCAGCGAGCCCCCCGCATAAACCCGATTCTCCGGACTACGCAGCCTATCCCCCGCAAGCAGAACCAACCGCTGCACCGTCAGCGGAAACCCCGCCACCCGATAAGCGAACGTCCCATCCCCATTCAAGTTGCCGCACGTCGTAAAGTACCCAGCCAGCGGCGAAGGCCGCTCCCACATCTCCCGCCCGCACCGCGCAAACCGATAGTCCTCGGACGAGATCTGCTGCCGGCTCACCACCCAAAAACACTGCGCTACAAAAACCACCAGAAGCAGCGCAGCAAGCCGTTGCGCCCGGCCAATCTTAATCTCAGGAAACTTCATGCTGCGAACACCACCCGCCATCCCTCACTGACACACCTATCCACTCCAACTGCCTCCATTTCGTCTTCTACTCCCTACACCCTACTCCCTACACCCTGCTTTTATCGTATCGTGAGATATATGGAGTCGCTTTCCTTTACCCCCGGCCACGCCTTTCTCTCCGTCAACTCCCCCATCGTCCCCTGGACCGTCGTCTTCGAGGACGAGGGCGTCGCCGCCTACTTCTACGCCTGCGACCGCTCGCAGGAGAAGCACGAAAACAGCATCCTCGACGCCATGCTCATCTACAACGTCGCCGCGCTCGCAAAGAGTGACTCCGAACTCAACCGCCCCGAACCCCAGCGCATCGCCACCGCCGAGTGGTCGCGCGACGGCCTCCAAGCCGTCCTCTACCTCGACGGCACCCCGCAGGCCCTCTACGACTTCCAGGCTCGCTGCGGATACTGCCGCATGAACTTCCCCAACTTCATCGAGGAACAAGGCGACACCTGGCGCAAAACCACCCACGCCTGGTCCGAGTCCGCCATCCAACGCTTCGCATCCGAACTCTACGGCCTGACCACGGATTCCCGCGGATCAAACGGATAAAAAACAAAACAAAAGGATCCAACGTAATCGCTGGACCCTTCATCACAAAATCGCCTTTCGCTTTTGATCGGTGCAATCGGTGACGATCGGTGTTAAGCCTTTAATCCGCGCCTATCCGCGCAAATCCGCGGTCGCCCCCAGCCGAAGCTCCATAAACACATTTGCCCGCACATAAGGCGACTGCTTTGGCGGCAGATGCTTGAAGCCTAGCGCCTCATAAAGATGAATTGCATTCGCCAGCTTGCGATTCGTCTCCAGATAGAGCACCGTCGCCCCAAGCTCCCTCGCCTGCTCAATCGTATAGGCCAGCACCTTCCGCCCAACTCCACGCCCGCGATACCGCTCTTCGACAGCCATCTTGGCCACTTCGAACACCCCGGGCCCCATCGCAATCAACGCGCAGCAACCAATCGCCCGCCCATCCATGAAGGCCAAAAAGATACACCCGCCCGGCTTGATCACATACCCCTCCGGGTCTCCAAGTATCTCGCGATCAGCCTCCTCAAGACCAAAGTACTTCTTGATCCAGGCCTCATTCAGTTCACGAAAGGCCGTCGCATCCTCGGGTTGATACGCCCGCAACTCAATCGATTCCATAGGCAGGGAAGCACTCTCCTCCGATGGTATGTCAGCCAAAGCAAACGTCAACGTCATGGCAATTCCCCCTTCTCACTCCAACCTAAGCCGCTCCCAGCCATACGTCCAATATCTTGTTCGTTCGCATTATGATGTTTTAGATATGGATGATCGCGACATCGAACTCCGCCATCTCCGCTACTTCGTCGCCGTCGCCGAAGAACTCCACTTCGGACGCGCCGCCAATCGCCTCCACCTCGCTCAACCCCCGCTCTCACAACAAATCCGCAAGCTCGAAGAGATACTCGGCTATCCACTCTTCCTACGCACCTCACGCGCCGTCAAGCTCACCGCCACTGGCGAAGTGTTCCTCGAGCGCGCCCGCCGCACCCTCCGCAACGTCCACGAAGACCTCGCCGAAGCCCGCAGCATCGGCCACGGAGACCTCGGTTTCCTTCGCGTCGGCTTCATCGGCTCCGCCATGCTCACCCCACTGCCCGCCATGCTCGGCCACTACCGGCGCCTCTACCCTAAAGTCCAACTCCAGCTCTCCGAGTCCTACACCTCCGGCGTCATCCAATCGCTCCACAAAGGACACCTTGACGCCGGCTTCCTCCGCGACGGCGGCCCCTCCGACGCCCTCCACATCGAACCTCTCTTCTCCGAGCCCTTCGTCGCCGTCCTCCCCCACACCCACCCACTCGCCACCCGCAAGGTCATCTCAGCCGCCCAGCTTCGCGACGAGCCCTTCGTCTTCTTCTCGCCCGCCGCCGGAAGTCTCGCCTATCAGAAGCCGATCTCCCTCTGCGAAGAACACGGCTTCCGCCCCCACGTCGTCCAGGAAGCACCGCAATGGCTCACCATTCTCGCCCTCGTCGGAGCAGGTCTCGGCGTCTCCATCGCTCCCGCCTGCGTCCGCCGCATCGCCGAACCCAACATCGTCTGCCCCAGCCTGCGTAACGCCCACGTCACCAGCGACATCGAACTCGCCTACCGCTCCACCGAAGACCGCGCCATCGTCCACGCCTTCGCCGCCATCGCCCGCACCACCTTCCACCGCTCCACCCGCAAACCCAGCCTTGGCAAATAGAAACGACAAAGCATCCTTTTCTCGAAAGAGCACGGCTTTACAGGTACGGAAATATTCGTTGTTTTGAAGGGGCGCGGCTTCAGCCGCGCTATAAAACTGTTATTGCCCAGTGGCTTTAGCCACTGAGGGAATCTTTCGCGCCTAGGAACCGCAACAAAGCTCGGTGCCAAGCCTTTAAATCCGCGCTCCTCCGCGCAAATCCATGGTCGGCCCGCCGTCACCCCAGAAACAGCTTCTCCACCTCAAGCCAGTTCTTCACTCGCTTGTACCCCTTCACCCCCACATTGTGCGGCGAGCTATACAAAATACCCTCACCCTGAAACCGCCGTAGCTGCCGCGGATTGTCATCAATCAGATAATCCGCCTTCAGAATGCTCTTATCCCCGCAGTACACAATGTGCGACGCCGGAATAAACGGAAAGTACTTTCCCAGCCACCGAAACTTCTGCTGAAACGAAGTCGGCACCTCCATCGCCGCCGTCGCGATAAACACCTCATAATTCATCTGCAGCCGCTGCAGCACCCTCTGCGAGTCCGGCATCACCGCCAGCCCCTCAAAAAAATCCTCCGACCGCAGATAGCTCTCCAGCGAATGATGCCGGTCGATCGACACCACATCCCACAGCCACTTCCCCTCGAGATCGGCAATCGTGATCTGCTCGTCGTAATCCCGGTTATATCGCGTCAGATGCTCCCCCAACGCATCCGCCATCACCTCATCCATGTCTACACAAATCCGCTTCACTGCGTACGCACCATCTTCCTAAAGTGACCGAATAATCGAAGCCGCAATACTCTCCACCGGCACTGCCTTCTTCTGCGGAGCATCCCGCGCCGGATCATAGTACAGCAGCCGCCCGCAGCTCTCGCACGTCATCATCGTCTCGTCGTTGCTCCGGTCCCGCAGATCATTCCATTTCTGCGGACGCAACATCATCTGACACGCCATGCACTTCTGATTCAGAGCCTCGGCCACCGCCGTCCCCTTCCCCTTCGAAATCCGGTCATAGACCGAAAGAGAATCCTCACCAATCTCCGGCCTCAGCGCAGCCCGCTTCTCTTCAACCCCAGCCAGCGCCACCTTGTCCGCCACAATCGTCTCCGCAGCCCGCGCCCGCTCGCGCTCAAGAATCTTCTCGTCCGAAGCCACCGCCTCATCCGCCAACGCCTTCTGAGCCTCCAGGGCCTCACTCCGCTCCATGCTCTCCAGCTCGGCGTCCTCCAACCGGCTCACCTCAGTCTGAGCAAAAGAAATCTCATGCTCAAACGCCGTCACCTGCACCGTAGTCGTCGCCTGATCCAGCTGCCTCTTCACCTTCGCGACCTTCGCCTGATGGTCCTTGATGTCCAGCTCCTGCCGCCGCCGCAACATCTCTTCCTTCGCGATCAAATCCACCACGACAGCCCGCTGCCCCTGCGTCGCCTTCAACTTCTTTTCCAACTCGGCAACCTGTTTCGGCAGCGCGACCATCTCATCCCGCAGACGCTTCGCTTCCACGTCAAGCCCCTGCAACACCATCATCTTTTCAAGATCCGGATGCATCCAACACCTCACCATCACTACCGTCAGCGTAAAACAAACCATCCATCCAGCGGAAAACTCGAAGTCTACCACTCCAGCCCCTCCCTCCAAAGCCCGCACCTCGCCCGCCATTGAGAACACAACCACTTTGGCGCATAATGGGAAACACTAAGACGCTCGCTCGTGCAAGTCTCTGGGCAACCCAACGCGTCCTTGCTTCCCTTGCTTCCCAGGCTCTCTTCCTTGAACAAATTTCCCCAGGATTGGAATCTATATGCAACTTTGGACTGACTACGAAGGAAGAACAATCGCTGAATCCTACCCTCTCGAAAAACTCCTCCGCCCCGAGGGCCGCAGTGCATTCTTCTCCACCTCTAACGGCACCGGCACGCCCGCCGTCATCCGCCTGATCGAAGCCCACTTCGACGAATCCGAGATCCTCAACCGCTGGCGCGTCGTCGCCGAGATCAACCAGATCAACCTCGTCCATCTCAAAAAATACGGCCAGACCACCCTCGACGAGACCCCTCTCGTCTACGCCGTCATGGAGACCACCGAGGGCAGCCTCGCCGAAGTCCTCAGCGAACGCGCCCTCACCCCCGAAGAGACCCGCCAGGTCGCCACCAGCCTCGTCGCAGCGCTCGAAGCCCTCCACGCCCGCAACCTCGTCCACGAGCACATCGAGCCCGCCAACGTCCTAGCCGTCGGCGAAGTCGTCAAGCTCCGCAGCGACTGCATCCGCGAAGTCCCCACCACATCCGACGACCTCCACCTCGACGGCAAAATCCTCAAGACCCGCGACGTCCACGACCTAGCCTTCGTCCTCCTCCAATGCCTCACCCAGCAGAGCACCCTCCCCAGCGGTTCATCTCTACCCGCGCCCTTCGACGCCATCATCCGCAACGGCACCACGGGAGTCTGGGGCCTACCCCAGATCGCCGCAGCCCTCAACCCAACATCCAGGCCCATCCCAGCAAAGCAACCAGCACCCGCACCCGCCACAGCATCGGGTGCCCCAGGCATCGCTTCTGATGTCTGGGCTGGATCGCCACCGGTCTCCAGCGGAGCCACCCAATCCCCCAAATACGACACCCCCCGCCCCCGCTTCGTAGAACCCGTCGACGCTGCCCCGTCAAAGCCCATCCAGCAACCCGCGCCTCCCACCCAGGCAGCAGACGTAAGGCACCGCATCGTCCGACCTGTCGAACCCGCCCCCCTGCAACGCAAAGGCCTATGGATCGCCGCCGCCATCGGAGCCATCCTCCTCGCCCTCATCCTATGGCACTTCCTCAGCCCCAATCCCACGACACAATCCAGCACCGAGCAACCCATTACGACGCTCGCAGCCACTCAGCCCGCCGACCCAGCCGCAGCACCAACCACCCCCTCCTCCCGCCCGACTTTAGGCACTAAGGTGAATTCGCAGGATGTATCCTCCGCCACCCCCCGCCTGGCCGAACCCACGACCAACGCCCACAACCAATGGCGAGTCGTGGCCTACACCTACAACCACGAAGACCAGGCCCGCAAGAAGGTCGCCACCATCGCCAAGCGCCACCCAACTCTCAACCCTGAAGTCTTCACCCCCAACGGCCACGCCCCCTACCTCGTAACCGTAGGAGGCCCCATGACCCGCGAAGAAGCCAACGCCTTCAAGCAAAAAGCCCGCGCCGACGGCCTCCCCCACGACATCTACACCCAGAACTACACCCGCTAGGATAGCCACCGCGGGTTGTTGTGTTGCTCCTACCGTCACCGTTGTTCGTCATTCTGAGCGAAGTCGAAGGGGAAGAATCCCTGTATTTGTCTTTGCAGTTGCTGTTGCCTTTCTTGCTTGTCATCCCGAAGGGGATCTGCGTCTGCAGTGGCTCTTGCAGTCACCAGTTCCCTTCAACCCCTTCCTTACGGATGCCATCGGCGACCAAAGCCTCTCAAATCGAGCGCCTCGATCTTCGGTCGCACTCCGGGGGCGGCGTTTCATTTTGCAGATTCTTCACGGGACAATTACCGTGACCTGATTTGACGGAATGCTTTCCACGCCACTCGAATCGACGGACCTTACTTCATACCTGTAGCTGGAGCCACTTACGACGGTGCTGTCCACGTAAGTAACTGCCGTAGCAGACAAAGTATTTAGGAGTGCAAAGGCTCCATTAATTGGGGATCGATAGACGTGGTATCCGGCCACAAAATCGGGTGAACTTACTGGTGCATCCCAGCTCAAGTCAACTTGGTGCGCTATGGAAGTGCCTACACCGCTGAGAGTTACAACCGCGGTACTGCCGCCGCTTGAGTTGCTGTTGATGGTGAGTTGTCCGCTGGCATTGCCAATCGCAGTTGGGTCAAACTGCACCTGAAGCGTGAGAGTTTGCGTAGGCGTCAGTGTTACCGGAAAGCTCCCGCCCACGATGGAGAATCCCGCTCCAATGATCGAAGCGGAGTTGACCGTCACGGGTGACGTCCCCGACGAGGTGAGGGTCAGCGGCTTCGTCGATGCCGTGTTCTCCATCACGTTGCCGAAGCTTAGACTAATGGCGCTTATTGTTAGCACGGGATTGGCCGCCGCCGAACTGCCTTGCAGACTTACGACCGTGGTGCTACCGGTCGAGGAGTTGCTACTGATTGTGAGCTGCCCACTGGCATTGCCAGTCGTGGTCGGGTCGAACTGCACTAGAAGGGTAAGCGACTGATTAGGAGCCAGGGTTACTGGGAAACTCTGTGCAACGATGGAGAACCCCGCTCCAATGATCGAAGCCGAGTTGATCGTTACCGACGACGTACCCGTCGAGGTGAGCGTGAGCGATAGCGTCGTTGCTGTATTCACCGACACATTTCCGAAGTTGAGACTGCCGGCACTTACGGTCAACTGGGGGCTGTGGTGTTTGGAT
>DATDHL010000446.1:0-5057 GCA_036521575.1 Edaphobacter sp.
GTCCCTCGGGATCCCGCAGATCGCCGGTGACCACCTCAGCATCGATCCCCGCAAGCGAATCCAACCGGCTCGTCTGCCGCGTCAGCAGTCGAAGACTAGCACCTTCCGCCGCATAGCTCCGGGCCACATGGCCACCCACAAAGCCCGTCGCTCCCGTAATGAATACGCGCACTTTCCGCTCTTCCCCAACCCTATGCTGCGAACGCAGCGAATGAAGCGCCAAATGAATAGCGTGACAAACCTATGCCGTGAAAACGGCTTAGTCCAGCTTTTCCGGTTCGATCTGAATATTCTTTTCGCCGGCCGCCTTCTTCTCCCAGTACTTCTTCACCCAGGCCTCGAAGGTCTTGCCCGCAGCCGTATCGCGGCCCGTAAACGCAAGGGCAGCAATATCCGCATACGCTACATTTACCTTGGTCTGCTCTTTGGAAGGAATGATCCGAACAAACGAATCGCTCAGCGAAGAACCAGAGCGCCGATCGAAGAGATATCCTTCAACCTTCGATCCATCCTTGCGTGTAATGGTTACATCGCCGCGATAGTCGAATGCTTTCTCCAACGCCTCGCGAACCTCAGATTCAGTAGCCAACTCAGGCACCCAGCCCTCAAGTTGTTCGCGCTCGCGGCCTGCCGCAACCTCGATCTCGTCGGGATTCACATGCGACAACTGCTCGATCTTTGCTGCTTCCTGCGCTTCCGTCGCCATATCAGTCTCCCGAAACTCCCTGCAACTCACTCGCACCCATCTTCGACGTAGCCGCAATCTGAACCAGCGGTCCTTCGTGCGCGGGCTTCCACTCGTTCAGCAGCTTTATAGCGCCTTCGTCCTCATACTTACTGAAGAAGATAGCCTTCGCCGTCTGCAGCAGGCCCTTGATCGAGCCAAATGTGTAGTTCACGCCGCTGGCCTCATAGCCAGAGTGCACCATGCAGTTTGCGCACTGAGGATTCCCGCTCTCAGTGCCGTAGTTCGACCACTGCACCGTCTCCATCAGCTCCTTGAAGCTGTCCGCATAGCCATCCTGCAGCAGGTAGCAAGGCTTCTGCCAGCCAAAGATGCTGAACGTCGGCATCCCCCACGGCGTGCAGGTCAGATCCTTTTTGCCCATCAAAAACTCCATGAAGATAGGCGAAGCATTGAAGCGCCAGGTCTTCTTGCGGTTCGAAAGAATCGACCGGAACAGCTTCTTCGAACGCGCACGACCAAGGAAGTGCTTCTGGTCCGGGGCCTTGTCATAGGTATATCCAGGCGAAACCATCATGCTCTCAACGCCAGCCACCATCAGCTCGTCGAAGTGCGCACGAACACTGTTCGGATCGGCGCCGTCGAACAGCGTCGTGTTCGTCGTAACGCGGAAACCGGCAGCTACAGCAGCCCGCACGCCCTCCATCGCAATGTCGTAGCCACCCTCGCGGCACACTGAAAAGTCATGATGCTCCCGCTGTCCATCAACATGGACCGAGAACGAAAGATACTTGCTCGGCTTGAACAGGTGCAGCTTCTCCCTCAACAGAAGAGCATTCGTGCACATGTAGACGTACTTCTTCCGCGCCACCAGTCCAGCAACGATCTCCGGCATCTGCGGATGCAGCAGAGGCTCGCCACCTGGGATCGCGACCATCGGCGTCCCGCACTCGTCCACCGCATTGAAGCAGTCTTCCGGCGAAAGCTCCGCCTTCAGGATGTGCGCCGGATACTGGATCTTCCCGCAGCCCGCACACGCCAGGTTGCAGCGAAACAACGGCTCCAGCATCAGCACCAGCGGATACTTCTTCCGCCCCATCAGCTTCTGCTTCAATACATAAGTTGCAACCGTCCAGGCTTGCGAGACTGGCACTGCCATGCGATGTCTCCTCCTTCAAAAATCGGATCTATTCTACTCTGCTGCTTCGTGCTCCATGGAGCGTTTGTACGTCGTCAACGCCAACAGAGGGAAATACTGTTTATACAGGTGATATCCAAGATAGAAGACTCGCGGAAAGCCCGTACCCGTGTAGTAGCTTTCGCCGTTTCGTCCGGGCATTAGCTCATCCCAGCTTCCATCTTTATGCTGCCGCTCCACAAGCCAGCGAATCCCCTTGGCCACCGAGTCAGAACGCGTATCACCCGCTGCAAGAAGACCCAGAACCGCCCACGCCGTCTGCGAAGGCGTACTCGGCCCGATACCGCGCTGGTTGGGATCGTCGTACGTCCCACAAGTCTCTCCCCAGCCGCCGTCGGTGTTCTGCACCATGCGGATCCACTCGGCCGCTTGCTGCACCGCAGGCTCGTGGTTCCACATTCCCATGGCCTCAAGTCCGCGCAGAACCAGGAATGTGCCGTACAGATAATTCACGCCCCACCGGCCAAACCAGCTTCCATCCGGCTCCTGTTCCTTCAGAATGAACTGAACGGCCTTCTCGACCCGCGGGTCCTTCCGGGTATACCCGTAGGCCGACAACATCTCCAGCGCTCGCCCCGTAATGTCGACCGTCGGCGGATCGAGCATGGCATTGTGGTCGGCGAACGGGATGTACTGAAAGATCATCTTCGTGTTGTCTTTGTCGAAGCTGGCCCAGCCGCCGTTCTTGCATTGCATCGCAAAGACCCAGTTGATGGCACGCTGCGAGGCCTCATACTGATAACGCTCACGCGGATGCTCGACGGCGTTCAGCGCAAGCAGCACTTCGCAGGTATCGTCCACGTCCGGATAGTGATCGTTGTTGAAAAAGAAGCACCACGCACCGGGCTCCACATTGCGGACCTTCTGGGCCCAGTCGCCCTCGTAGCGAATCTCCTTTGAGAGCAGCCAGTCCGCCGCCTTGACCATCCGCGGATCGGTACGTGAAACTCCTGCATCGCCCAGCGCCGAGACCACCTGTGCGGTGTCCCACACGGGCGAAAGGCACGGCTGCATCCGAAACGTCGGCGTCGGATAATCCGGCGTCCCCTCCGGGCAATCGATCCCAAGTTTCTCGAACTCATCCAGCGCGCGGATCACCTGGGGATCATCGATCGAGTAGCCCAGGCACCGGAGCGCCACGATCGCATTCAGCATCGCTGGATAAATCGCGCCCAGACCATCAGACTTCTCGAAGCGCTCAAGCATCCACTTCTCCGCCTTCTTGATCGCGACCTTGCGCAAAGGACGAATATGGATTCGCTCAAACCAGTGGATCATGCGATCCGTAAAGAGAAAGAAATTCCGCCAGCTTACCGGACGCTTGCCGTCCCACCGCAGATGAAGGTTCGAGTTCTCGCGGCCGCCGACAAACAACTCTTCGATTCCCTGCTCCGGCGCAAGCTTCTTGAACGGCTTCTTCGCGTAGATGATCGACAGCGGAACCAGAATGCCGCGCGACCACGAAGAGATCTCATAGATGTTGAAGTAAAACCAGTTCGGAAAGAGAACGATCTCCGGCGGAATAGCCGGGACGGCGTCATAGTCGTACTGGCCCAGCGCGCAAAGATAAATCTTCGTAAAGGTGTTGCACTCCGTCACGCCGCCATGCGCCAGCACCCACTCGCGAGCCTTCACCAGCACCGGATGATCCTTCGACCAGCCCATCAGCTTCAGCGAAAGGTAAGCCTTGACCCCGTAATTGATGTTCGACGGTCCACCCGGATACAGGCTCCATCCACCGTCTTCGTTCTGATGGCGGAGAATCTCATTGATAGCCCGCTCCATCTTGCCCGCATCGCCCGTGCCCAGCAGCGTGTGCATAAAGATGTAGTCGGATTCGAGCATGCTGTCCGCTTCCAACTCCCCGCACCAGTAGCCATCAGGATGCTGCTGGCCAAGCAGCCATTCCTTGGCGCGGGCAATGCCGTCAGCGACATGCTCCAGGCCAAGGTCCATCCGCCCAAAGCGCGGCTGCGCGGGCTGGGTGACCGTCTGCGGATTACGTGAAGATTGACTACTCATCTGCTGCAACACTCTCTGGAAAATTCTCGCCGTCTATCGCGCTGTCGGCGGAGCGGACGCGATAGCCTGGACGATTTCAGGCGGCAGGCCGAAGCGAACATTCTCCGGCATGACCTCTACCTCATCGACCGAACCATAGCCCTTCGCCTGCAGATACTCAACAACATCCTTCACCAGTACCTCGGGAGCCGAAGCACCCGCGGTCACAGCAACCGTATCGACGCCGTCGAGCCAAGCTGGCTGAATAGCATCAGCCGTGTCGATCAGGTAAGAGTTCGTATCGAGATTCTTCGAGACCTCCACCAGACGGTTGGAGTTCGAGCTGTTGCGCGAACCGACCACCAGTACCAGGTCAGCTCCATGAGCAACATTCTTAACCGCGGTCTGGCGATTCTCCGTCGCGTAGCAGATATCCTGCGCATGCGGCCCAATGATGTTTGGGAACTTCTTCTTCAGGGCTTCGATCATGTATCGCGCCTCGTCCAGCGAGAGCGTCGTCTGCGTGAGATAAGCGACCTTGTTCGGATCGGGCACAACCAGAGCCGAAACCTCTTCGACAGTCGAAACCACCTGGGTCACATCGGGAGCCTCGCCCTGGGTTCCCTCGACCTCTTCATGGTCCCGATGCCCCACCAGCACCAGCGAGTAACCCTGCTTGGCAAACTTGATCGCCTCAACGTGCACCTTGGTCACCAGCGGGCAGGTTGCATCAATGACCTTCAAACCGCGCTCCTTGGCGCGCTCCCGAACCGCAGGAGAGACCCCATGGGCCGAGTAGATAACCCGTGCACCTTCAGGCACTTCGTCCAGTTCATTGACAAAGATAGCGCCCTTTTTCGCAAGGTCATTCACTACGTAGCTGTTGTGAACGATCTCCTTGCGGACGTAGATCGGCGCGCCAAAGGTGTCCAGCGCAATCTGGACAATGTCGATAGCCCGCACCACACCCGCACAGAAGCCGCGAGGCTTTAGAAGGAGTACGCGCTTGGTCTTTGCCGTGTTGCCGTTTTCGTTTGTTATAGCCAGGTCAAGGGTGGTAGTCGTCACCTGTTAAGTATACCCCGTTTGGGGCTGCTGAGGCCCAGAATTGAACCAACAGTGGTGCAACGAGAGAGGATATCTCCATGCGGCTTCCATGCATCCGGGGCTTTT
>DATDHL010000447.1:0-5267 GCA_036521575.1 Edaphobacter sp.
CGGAACAAACTGACGCTGTTCCTGGCGTGGTTCAGACCGGCGATGACGCGAGAGTGATTCGCCCGGCAACGTTGACCCGCCATCCCAACCTGCAGGAATGATATAGCTAGCGACCTGCGGAATGATGACGTTCGGCTCGACGGCCTTGGAAGCCACAGACGGCTGGGACGCAGCCGACTCCTGGCCACCGGTGCGGTACTTGGAGAGCGACTCACCTGGCAGAACGATTGGTTCCGGTGCAGAACCGTCAGACGCTGGCGTCTCGTCGTAAGCCGGAGAGTTGTCTACGCCGTAAAGAGAGGTCTTCGGTGCGAAACCGCGGGGCACACGGCGCTGATCGCCACGTCCGCCACGATCACGATCACCGCGTCCGCGTCCATCACGATCACGTCCACCGCGATCGCCACGGCTGCGGTCGTCCCGCCGGCCGCGATCACCACGGTCTCCACGATTGGAGCTCTCCTGCGGTGAATCCACCACCACTGGCGCTGATTCGTTCGATACCGGACGTTCAGCAGCGCCGTCGATCTCAAAAGGCGACTCGTACTCTACCTCGTTCGAAGCAGACTCGAGCGGTGCGTCCACGCCGGTCTCCGGCTGCGACTCGACACGCGGGCCACTTCGGCCACGTCGGCGACCGCGACGTCCACGCCAGCGGCGGCTGCCATCCGCTCCGGGCGCTCCTTCACCAATGTCCGAAGCGTCCGTGCGCTCGGTAAATGAACCCTCTGCGGCCGGAGCAAGCTCGTCGGTCCGGTTGAAATCAGCCGCATAAGCATCCTGACCCTCCACTGGAGGCGCGTACTCCGTGCCCGGCTGACGATCGCGATTGCCGCTCCGGTCGCCTCTGCCACGACGTCCACGTCCACCACGGTCGCGATCACCACGTCCGGAGCGGCTGCCAGAATCCTCGCCCGTAGGGGTAGTGCCTTCAAGCGTCTGGGGCTCGCGATTGCCGCTGCGCCCATCGCGCTGTGACGAACGCTGCGATCCGTCGCCATTCGTATCGAAGTCGGCGGAGTCGCCAGCCTCTTCCATAAAGTCTGTGATGTAGAGGAAGGCATCGCGCTCGAGGCCGATGTCCACAAAGCTGGACTGCATTCCCGGGAGCACGCGGGTGACTTTGCCGTTGTAAATGGATCCGGCGAGCGTGTACTCGTTCTCGCGTTCGTAATAGATTTCGGCTAGGGCGTCATTTTCGACGATGGCAAGCCGCGTCTCATGCGGCGTGCTGGATATATAAATTTCTTTCGACATTCTCTGCTCTTTCTGCCCGGCCCCTTGAGGGTGCGCGAGCGGCAGACGAGCCGGAGATGAATCGAGAGTGCCTCTAACCCGAAGGCTAGGTGCTACTCACCGCGAGTGCGGACAGGCGTTGGGTGCGGAAGCTCAAGTGAACGATGCCCGGTGCGAGTTGTGAATACAACCCTGCCGTGGCCGGGCTCCGGAAGAGCGCGGGGGTGGCGACACAGGATGAATCGGGTACACAAGGGGGTGCTTCGAGCGCGAGCTGGCATGCGGAGTTTGTGACCAATTCAACCTCAAAAGCTTGAGGCGGGGCCGTTTGCCTTCCGGATGCAATCATTTCCCTGAAACCTGTCCGGCCAACGGATCGAATCGTCTCAGGCTGGCCGGCCTTTTCTTCTAAAATCTTGTTGCCGCTGCCGGCGCCGTGCGCCAGAGGGAGCGGGTTGTTTCGCTGAACGGCATCTGGCCGAATCAGGTGATACAGATAGTATTGCACCAAACCCGTTGCAAGCGGCGGAGTTGGGCAGTACGCGAAACCAGAAAAATCCCGACCGGGTTCCGGATTCAATACTTATCCGGGCCGCCTGCAGGGAGAAAACCCCTTTACTTCAGACACTTGCGACTTGCAGCAGCGTGTCTCTGGCCTAATTCACAAACCGGCGCATGCGGATGTTCATAATGATACCCAGCGCGAGGAAGGTGAACAAAATCGACGATCCGCCGTAACTCATCAACGGCAGCGGGATTCCGGTAACCGGCATCAGACCCACAACCATGCCCACATTGACCGCTATCTGGAAGACGATGACGGCAACGACCCCCATAATAATGAAGGTCCCGGGCAGGTCTGAGGCTGTTTGAGCGTTTTGAATCAAACGCATCAATATAAGAAAGTATAACAGCAGCACGCCGAGCGCGCCCACGAAGCCGTGCTCCTCGCAGAACGCCGCGAAGATAAAATCGGTATAGGGGATAGGCAGAAAATCGCCCTGGGTCTGCGTACCCTTATTCGCCCCTTTACCCCAGATTCCGCCCGAACCGACAGCAATCAGCGACTGACGAATCTGATACCCCGACCCGCGAGGGTCTGCGTCAGGGTCGATGAACGCCGTCAGACGAGCCTTCTGATACGGCTTCAACAACTTACCGGCCTTCCACGTTCCCCCGACCAGAATGGCCAGGCTCAGCACGATGATCGCGGCCTGCTTGAACCGGATGCCTCCAAGAAAGAGTCCGCAGACAAGGATCGGCAGATAAGTCAGCGAGGTCCCCAGGTCCGGCTGCTTCAGCACCATCAGAAACGGAACGCACACCAGCAGGAACGCCTTACCAATATCACCCCAGGTAAGCTCTTTGCCTGCAAGATTCCAGAAATAGCGCGCAACCGCCACAATCAGCACCAGCTTGATCCACTCCGATGGCTGAATGTGAACTCCTCCCGGTAGTTTGATCCAACGCCTTGCCCCCAGCACCTTCGTGCCAAACAACCTCACCGCAATCAGCGAGGCGATGCCGATGCCGTAAGCCCAGGGCACAATATCGATCAATCGGTGATAGTCAATCAGCGAGATCACAAACATCAGCAGGAGTCCAACGGCCAGGAAGCCGATCTGCTTCGTCTCGAAGCCATGAAACTTCGTGTGCAGCGTGGCCGACTTGATCTCGAGGACGCTGATCACCGAGAGCAGCATGACGAAACCGAGCAGAACCCAGTCAAAGTCACGATATGAGGAGAGGCGTGTCATCTTCGCTGAAGTTAGGTTACCTGAATTGTTTTCACGCTAGTTGGTTGCCGGTTTCGTCGAAGACACCGCAGGTGCCGCTGTCTCCGCCCCCGTCGACGCAGTAGTTGTTGGCTTTGGCGTCAGTGCAAGGATGCGGAGATTATTCGCCCGCCGCCGCTGCTTCTCTACAAACGCATTGATGACCTGTGCGGCGACGGGCGCGGAGCCGGCCCCCCATCCGCCGTGCTCCCACAGCACCGCAACGACAATGTCCGGGTTGCGCCGCGGGGCCATCCCAACGAACCATGCGTTGGCGCGTTCTTTTCCAACTCCCAGACTGGTCATGCCTGCGCTGTGGCTCACAACCTGCGCCGTGCCCGTCTTTCCGGCAAAGTCGATGCCTTCCATATGCACCGCGGCCGCTGTCCCGGTGGTAGTCGTCTCCGCCATCGCATCGGTGATCAGCTGCCAGTTCGCTGTCGTCAGCGGTACCGTCTTGTCGCCCGAGCCCGGAAACGTCTCATGAACCGCCTCCAGTTCCTCCGTCGGCACTTCATCCGGAAATACCAGGTGCGGCCTATGCAGAGCCCCCCCTGAAGCGATGCCTCCGATGGCCCGCGCCAGTTGGATCGGCGTCACCGCCACGGCACCCTGCCCGATGCCGACCGAGATCACCTCGCCGGCGTACCACTTTTCGTGGAAATTCTTCAGCTTCCACGCCGTCGAAGGCATCGTGCCCGCAACTTCGTCCGGCAGGTCAATTCCGGTACGCTGCGAAAAGCCAAGATCGGTCGCGTACTTGGCGATCGTATCGATCCCCAGCTTGTTCGCCAGCGTGTAGTAGAACGTGTCGCACGACCAGGGAATCGCGTGCTGGATGTCCACCATCCCATGCCGCTTGTCGCAGGCGAAGAAGTGCCCATAGAATGAAGCCCCTCCGCTGCACGGAACATGCATCGTCTGAGCCTCATTCTCCTCAAGCCCTGCATAGGACATGATGATCTTGAACGTCGAGCCCGGAGCAAGCTGTGCCTGAATGGCTTTATTTAGCAGTGGATGATCAGAATTATTGAGAATCTCATTCCAATAGCTCTTGCTCAGCCGAACGGAAAACTCATTGGGGTCGAAGGTAGGCCGCGAGACAAGAGCCAATATCTCACCCGTGTGAGGGTCCATCGCCACCATCGCTCCGGTCTTACCCTCCATAGCCTTTTCAGCCGCCATCTGGATATCGAGGTCGATCGTGAGCTTCAGATCCTGCCCGGGCTTGGCGAGCGTCTGCCCCAGGTGGCCAATCTCTTTGCCGTGACTGTTCACGATCACGTCGCGGCTGCCGTCCTCGCCGCGCAGCAGAGCATCGTACGTAGCCTCCACGCCGGACTTCCCCACCACATCGCCCGGCTGATAGAAGGCATACTTCGACTTATTCAGGTCGTCTTCTGAAATCTCACCAACATAACCAATCAAATGAGCAGCAAACCCATCACGCGGATACAGCCGCCGCTGCTCGTCCAGCGTCTCAAGCTCCGGCAGTTCATTGCGATGCGCCTCGATAAAGGCCTGCTCATCCGGCGTAATGTCCTGCTTCAGCGGGATAGGCTGATACTTGGGTGCGGCCTGAAAACGACGCAGCGTGCTCTGAATCTGATCGACCGGAACATGCAGCCCCTGCGCGATCAGCGGCAGATCGGCGTTTAGATCCTTCACCTGCTCCCGCAGCAGATAGCACGAGACCGAAGGATAGTTATCGACCAGCAGGCGGCCCTCGCGATCGAATAACTTACCTCGCGGCGCAAGCACCGGAATCTTACGAATCCGGTTGGCCTCGGCAAGCGCACGGAAGTTATCCGCACTGGCCACCTGCAACCGCCAAAGCCCCGCCACCAGAATCACAAGCACGAGCGCAATCAGATACTGCGCGGCAGACAACTTGCCTGGCGCAATCTTCTCGGTCTTGCCATTGGCGCCCATATCAGGCTGGTCGGGGTGGGTCGCTAGTTCCATGCTTACATCCAGTGTACGACTGCTGTTTCGGTGGGTTCAGGTTAGACGTATTCGATAGCTAGTCGGTGCGCTTGAAGTGATCGAGCAGCAGAAAGATGGGGATAGCCACCACGGTATTCACCACTGCCCGAACCAGCTCGTGCAGCCAAAGAATATGGAAGTCCGGAAGCCCCAGCAGCCGCCGGTTGATCAGAAACAGCAGCATCGAGTTCAGGAGCGAAAAGCCAAAGTTGATAACGATGCGGGTCGTAATGTTTTCGACGTCCACCTGCACCCCGATGCTGGCTGCGA
>DATDHL010000448.1:0-2682 GCA_036521575.1 Edaphobacter sp.
CGCCCCGCCCGCAGTTCCGGCACGCCGGGTGATCATGCCGCAGACCGGCCCGCGGCCTATCTACACTGCACCCGCCGGCGCCCCTCCCACACCGCAGCGCGGCCGCCCGATCTTTGAACGGCCTCGGCCGCAGAGCCCCGGCGCTCCCGGTTCGCGTCCACCTTCACTCGCTCCGGGCGCTCGCCGTCCGATGCACCCCACTCGCACCTTTCCAGGCGGCCCAGGCGGTCCCGGAGGAGCACCAGGCCGCCCCGGCTTCGCTCCAGGCGGAGCCCGTCCCGGATTCGGCGCGCGCCCAGGCTTCGGTGCACGCCCAGGCGGTGCCCCCGGCGCTCCAGGCATGTTGCCGGGACCCGGCGAGGCCCCAGGAGGCATGCGTCCAGCGGCCCGTCCGGGCCAACGCCGCGGCGGCCAGCGCTACGAGAAGACTAAAGAAGGCCCGATGAAGGGCTTCCAGCCGCCACCACGTTTTGGCGGTGCGCCCATCTCGCGCGAACCCCTGCCCATCACCAAGACCATCACGGTCACCGAGGGCATCAGCGTCAAGGACCTTGCCGAGAAGCTCGACGTCCGCGGCAAAGACCTCATCGCGACCCTCCTCATGCGTGGAGTCTTCGTCACCGTCAACCAGTCGCTCGAAGGGGAACTGGTCAAGGACGTAGCCCGCCAGTTCGGTGCCGATGCCACCGTCATCTCCGTCGAAGAGCAGCTCGAGAACGAGGCCATCGAAGGCTTCCTCGAAGACACCACAGGTATGGTCGAAATCGACCGGTCTCCCGTGGTTACTGTCATGGGTCACGTCGATCACGGTAAGACCTCGCTGCTCGACGCCATCCGCTCCACCGACGTAGCCTCTGGCGAAGCCGGCGGCATCACTCAGCACATCGGCGCCTACAAGGTCCGCATCACCAAGCCTGATTCTCCCGCCTTCGGTCGCGAAATCGTCTTCCTCGATACCCCGGGCCACGAGGCCTTTACCCGCATGCGTGCCCGTGGAGCCAAGGTTACCGACATCGTCGTCGTTGTAGTTGCAGCCGACGACGGCGTTATGCCTCAAACTCTCGAAGCCATCGACCACGCTCGCGCCGCCAAGGTACCGATCATCGTCGCCGTCAACAAGATCGACAAGCCCGAGGCGAACCCATCAAAGGTCATCCAGCAGCTTGCCGTGCGTGGCCTCCAGCCCTCCAATCAGGGCGGCGACACCGAGTTCGTCGAGGTCTCCGCAAAGAAGCGCATCGGTCTCGACCTTCTCGAAGAGATGATCTGCCTCGTCGCCGACGTCAACGCACCCAAGGCCCAGCCCGATCGCCCTGCTGTCGGCACGGTCATCGAAGCCAAGCTCGATCGCGGCCGCGGCGCCGTCGCCAGCATCCTCGTGCAGAACGGCACCCTCCGCACCGGCGACAGCTACATTGTCGGCAACACCTTCGGCAAGATTCGCGCTATGTTCGACGACCGTGGCCTCCCCATCACCGAAGCCGGCCCCTCCACTCCAGTCGAAATCCTCGGTCTCGAGGGCATGCCCGACGCAGGAGACACCTTCCTCGTCATGGCAGACCGCGACAAGGCCAAGGGCATCGCGCAGTACCGCAAGATGAAGGAGCGCGAGGCACAACTCGCCAAGAGCTCCCGAGTCTCGCTCGAAGGCCTCGCCGAGCAGATCAAGCAGGCCGGCATGAAGGACCTCAACCTCATCCTTAAGGGCGACGTGCAGGGCTCAGTCGAAGTCCTCGCCGACTCCCTCCAGCGTATGTCCACCGAAAAGGTTCGCGTCCGGGTCCTGCGTGCCGGCGTCGGCGCCATCACCGAGTCGGACGTCCTCCTTGCGTCTGCATCCAACGCGGTGGTCATCGGCTTCAGCGTCCGGCCCGACCGCAAGGCTACCGAGATCGCCGAGCGCGAAAACGTCGAGATCCGCCTCCACTCGATCATCTACGAGCTGCAGGACGAGATCACCAAGGCGATGTACGGCCTCCTCGAGCCAGTCTTCAAGGAGAACTACGCCGGCCGCGCCGAGGTCCGGAACGTCTTCAAGATCACGAAGGTCGGCCAGATCGCCGGCTGCGTTGTCACCGACGGCCTCATCAAGCGCGACCAGCAGGTACGTCTCCTCCGTGGAGGCAACGAGCTCTGGAAGGGCAAGATCTCCTCGCTCAAGCGCTTCAAGGACGATGTCTCCGAGGTGCGTCAGGGCGTCGAGTGCGGTATCGACCTCGCCGGATACAAGGATATCCAGGTAGGCGACATCATCGAGTCCTTCACCACGGAAAAGCTGGCTGCCGAACTCGGTCAGAATTCCGCTGCAGCAAGAAAAGCAGAGAAGGCCGAAAAGGAACGCGAAGCAGCAGCGGCAGCCGAAAACTCAGTCAACGCCTAACCAAAATCCATCAAACAACCATCCAGAGGCCGGGAGCAATCCCGGCCTTTTCTTTTTCAGGCGCGTCTCACAGTCACCGTACTGATCGAATCCGCCAGAAGCTGCGCCGTAACCGCATTCTCACCGGCACGAATCTCCACCGTCTGCGCACGCGGAGTCTCATTGCGCAGCAGAAACACCAGCGTGCCATCGGGATTCACAAAGCCAAGCGCGTCGTCGCACGTCCCACTGGTCTCCAGCCTCTTCGCTCCCACATCCACAAAGTGGCTCAGATGCTTCATCAGGTAGAAGTCCGAGTTGTA
>DATDHL010000449.1:0-1852 GCA_036521575.1 Edaphobacter sp.
TCCAGCGACTGCGTGGGTAAAAGGGATACTGGCGTCGAGATGGGGCTGGGATGGAGTGAAACGGGCATGGCGTTTCTCCTGTGATGCAGACCCTTTTGAAAGATAGAGTATGCCCCAAAGGTGTGGTTGGGAAGAGGGGAAATCTGGTATCTGGATTGGTTCCGGGTGGGTGAGAAGTCGATTTTGTCTTCGTGCCGAGGCGTCAGAGAGTGCGAAAAAGGTGCTTCTGTGGTCAGAATGAAAGGCCGTGGCTAAAGCAGCTCGTAGCTGCCTGATTTCTCGCAGGGCTAAGTCCTGCGCTTCCACCGAAAAGCAAAACCAGAAGCAGATCCCTGGGAGATGACAACAAGAAAAGCAAAAGCTCTTGGCTGGTTTGGCGGTGACGGTAGAGAAGCGGGTTTCTCCGCTATGGCGGCAAGTGCGCCGCCTCCGGTCGAATGACAAGGTTGGCGCGAGTATGAAAAGCGCAACAGCAACTGCAACGACAGAAGCAGATCCCTGCGGGATGACAAACAAGAAATGCAAAGTCAAATACAGGGATTCTTCCCCTTCGGCTTCGCTCAGGGTCAGAATGACGGTCAGAGGAGAGGGTCGAAGACGCGGGACGGCGGGTCAGGCTTCGGGGGTTTCGGCGTAGGGGAGGAAGAGGCTGAAGATGGTGCCGTGGTGGATGGGGTGCTCGGTGCTGCGTAGGGTGAGGCGGCCTTGATGGCGGTTGACAATACCGGTCGAGATCCAGAGGCCGAGGCCGGTGCCATTGAGGTCTTTGGTGGTGTAGAAGGGTTCGAAGATGCGGGTGCGGACGGCGGGGGACATGCCGTGGCCAGTGTCGGCGATGGTGATGCGGACACCTTTGCGGCCAGTGGGGTGGTCGGTCGCGTCGTGGGCGCGGATGATGAGGCGGCCTCCCTGGCGCATGGCGTCGATGGCGTTGGCGATGAGGTTGTTGAGGACCTGGCGAATGTCGTTTTCGAAGCAGTGGATGGTGCTGGCGGTCTCGTAACGGGCGTCGACGGCGATGTTGGAGTTAGCGAGGCGGCCCTGGTAGAGATTGATGACGGCGTTCACCAGTTCGGCGGGGGTGACGTCGGTGGCGCTGACGGCCTGACGGTGGAAGCGGAGGGTCTGGGTGGCGATCTGGCAGACGCGGGAGAGCTCGCTTTGGGCGGTGTTGACGTAGTCGGCGATGTCGGAGGGGAGTGCGTCGGCGGTGGCGATCAGATAGAGCAGGTTGGTGATGGCTTCGAGGGGGTTGTTGATCTCGTGCGAGATGGAACTGGCCAGGCGGCCGACGGCGGCGAGCTTCTCGCTCTGCATGAGTGCGGCTTCGGCTTTGCGCTGGTTGGTGATCTCGAGGACGACGGCAGCGATGGCTTCGACGTGGCCGTTGGCGTTGTAGATGGGGGAATAGCTGACGTTCCAGCTGCGGTGTTCGCCGGGTCGAGTGGAGAGCTCGCCTTCAAGCAGATGATTGCGGACGGGATGGCCGGAGGCGGCTTGGTAGAAGAGCTCGGGGATGCCTTTGAGGGGGGCGATCTCGGTGATGCGGCGGCCGATGATCTGGTCCTTAGGGAGACCGATGGTCTCAGCCTGGCGGGTGTTGACGCGGATGTAGCGGAACTCGACGGGGTCGAAGAGGGCGAGACCGACGGGTGCGGTCTCGTAGATGGTCTCGAGCTCGGCGCGCTGGCGCTCGGTCTCTTCCTGGCGTTGCTGGAGGGTTTCGGCGAAGGTCTTGCGGTCGTCGATGTCGATATTGACGCCAAGCCAGTGGAGGATTTCGCCGGACTCGTCGCGAACGGGCTGGGCGCGAAGCCACCACCAGCGGGCACGACCGTCGTAGGGGCGGATC
>DATDHL010000450.1:0-5651 GCA_036521575.1 Edaphobacter sp.
AGCGTGGATTTCGCGATGGTCAGGTCCTGCTCGCGATTGGCGACCTCGGCTTCTGCCTTCATCACGTCCATCGCTGGAATGGCTTGCAAGGCGAGCTGTTTCCGGCTGTTGTCCAGTGTCTGGTTTGCGAAATCGAGCGAGCGGCTCTTGACCTGTTCATCCTCATAGGCTGCTACCAGATCCCAGTACATGTTGGCGATCTGCGTGATCGTAGTAACGACCTGAAGTTTAAAAGCTGCGTCAGAAATCTTCTGATTATTTTTTGCAATCCGCAGAAAGCGTAGGTTGGGAACAAAGCCGAATCCTGCAAGTAGTTGCTGCTGAAGCGCGACGTGGTAGTACGAGTTCAATGTCGGATTTAGAAAGCTGTTCGGGCTATTAGTCGCGCCGCGGCTGTTTTCGAAGATTGCGGAAAACATGGTTCCCGTCGGAAACGCCTGCGAATATCCTATGTTGCCGTTCGTTGTGTTCTGCTGCAGAGTTTGAATGCCATAGATCGACGTGTTCGAGAGAGGCTGAGTATAGTGCTCGATGTTGAACGAGCCCGTAAGGGAAGGGTCGTACGAGGGGACATTGGTGCCAGTGCCCAGTGTGGACTGGACAAGTCCCGACGCACCCGACCCTGCGCCTCCCGCGCCTCCCGATGTTCCACCGGCGCCCGCACCGGTCGAGCCTGAACCGAAGCCGCCCACGCCACCGCCCGGTGTGTTCTGTACCACGCCTGTGTTGACGCCGCGAAAGGAGCCACCCGCCTGTGTCCGCAAGATGTCCGCCTGTGCGATCGGAATGTTATAGCGTGCTATCGCCAGATCAAGATTGTTCTCAAGTGCGAGGGCGATTGCATCTTTCAAGGACAACTCGAGGACGCCATCATGCACCAACGCATCAATTCGAGGTGAATTCGCAAGATTCGGACTAGATACGTGCGTCGCGCGATAAGCACCGATCGGATTGTCTGAATGGGGAATGTCGAGTCGAAGTACTGGTGCGACAGTCTCCTGGGCGATCCCAGACGCAGTCATTAGAGCCACAAGACTCACGCGGCTCAGCAGCGAGGCGGACCTTCTCACGAATGTACCTCCTCTACCTTGGCTGCTGTGTCGGAGTACATCCATCCATCCCTCAGTTCGATAGTGCGGGTTCCGTACTTTGCATTGGCTTCGGAGTGCGTCACCTGCACGATCGTTGTGCCTTGCTGATTCAATAAGTGGAACATCTCCATAATCTCTTTTGCCTGCGCCGACTGTAGATTTCCGGTCGGCTCGTCGGCCAATAGCAGCGAGGGCCGGTGAATGACAGCACGAGCAATTCCGACCAACTGCTGTTGGCCACCGGAGAGTTGTCCAGGGTACAAGTCTTTTTTGCCGACAATGTTGAAGCGGTCAAGCGTATCGGCTACCAACGATTGCCTCTCGAACTTCGGAATGTCCTTATAGGACAGGGGCAGGTCAATGTTCTCGGCTACGGTCAGGTCATCGAGCAGGTGATAGCTCTGGAAGACCATGCCGATTCGCCGCCGGGCAAGATCGGCCCGCTGCTTGCGGTTCAAGGTCTGTACAGCGGTGCCGTCGAAGTCGAACTCGCCTTTCCATTGATCATCAAGCATTCCGAGCACATTCATCAACGACGATTTGCCTGCACCAGATGGACCCATGACGGTTACAAATTCGCCTTCACGGATTGTCAGGTTTACGCGACGCAAAACCCACGTCTCTGTATGCCCAGCCCTATAGCTGCGTTCCAGATTTCTCAGTTCGATCATGGTTTCTACTCCGCTCGCAAAGCTTTGACTGGATCAGTGGAGGCAGCTCGCCGTGCCGGGATGAGTCCGGCCGCGAAAGCTGAACCGATCAACGTCGCAATCGCGGCAGAGAGCACAGTGACATCATGGCCGGCGACGCTATACAACTGCGACTGCACGAAGCGGACGCACAATAGCGCAACAGGGATTCCAATTGCGAGACCGATGCCAGCCTGCATCATCGCCTCTCGGAGGACCATGCCAACAACGCTGCCGCGGCCTGCTCCCATCGCCATGCGTATGCCAATTTCCGGAGTGCGCCGCGCAACCGTGTAGGCCGTCACACCATAAAGCCCGACCGACGCAAGGATGAGAGCCAGAACGCCGAACATTAACGTCAACCTCGCAATCAAGCGCTCTTGATTGAACTGCCCCCTGATCTGTCCAGCGAATGTGTCGTAGCGCGTTACCGTAAGATTTGGATCGATGCTCGCTAATGTCCGGCGCACCTGCGACTCCAATCCCTCGACCTGCCCCTTGGTCTGCATCATGATCGCTCCTGCGTATAGCGAGCGAATGTCGTACTCGGGCTTTGTATGGGCAACTTGCAGCAGCGGCCGGAAGTACATGGCGCGCACTGGCTGACGCACGTTGTTGTACTTTACGTCTGAAACCACTCCCACAATTTCGAAGTCGCCAGAGCTCTCAACACCAGATACGCCGAAGTGAACGCCAATGGGGTCTTCCCCCTTGGGGAAGAATCTTTTGACGAAGGTCTGATTGACGACCGCTGTAGGAGTGGATGTCGCCGTATCTTGCGCCGTAATTCCACGTCCGCGAATCACATGGTGTCCTACGATGTCGAAGAACTCCGGCCCGACACGGAGCCACGAAGCGCCGACGTTGTCGCCTGCCCTTGGTTCCGGTCGGCCCTGAATGACAACTCCTTCTCCCCAGTTATTTCCTTCGAGAGGCGTGTACAGAGACAGAGCGACCCGGTCTACGCCGGGTAGACCACGAAGTCCCTGCTCGATCCGCTCGTAAAGTGGTTGTAACTGTTCAGGTTTGTAACCAGCATTCTCAGGGTTGAAGTGCGCGACGATCCGATCTTGCGTCTCGACGCCGAAGTCCTGATTTTCTAACTTATTCAGGCTCTTCGCCATCAAACCTGCGCCGACCAGCAACACCAGAGAAAGCGCCGCCTGCAGAATGACCAGCGACCGTTGCAGCCATCCCGAATGATCCTTCGTCGATCGGTTCGATCCGCGCAACGCCTCTGCTGGCTCCGAGTGCGATGTAACCCACGCCGGCGCGATCCCAAAGATTAGCCCCGTTACCAGCGAAAGCCCGAATGCAAAAGTCAGCACGGCCGGAGAAGGACTTGCATGGATAGGTAAATTCGTAGCGTCCGGAAAAGCCATGGTCAGAAGCACTCTCGTGCCCCCATACGCAACCGCCAACCCAGCAATGCCACCCATGCATGACAGCACAACGCTCTCGGTGAGCATCTGCCGAATCAGTCTCTTTCTCTGTGCACCCAGCGCCATGCGAATGGAGGTCTCTGCACGTCGCGCCATGCCGCGCACCAACACCAGATTTGCAATGTTGGCGCATGCGATCAGCAGAACCAGCGCAGAGATCGAGATCAGAAGCCGAAGTCCCGTGCCGAATTCCTGCTGCATGTTAGCGATGCCGACGCCTCCCGGTGTCAGAACGACATGCGATTGCGCAAGGTTCTTCTTCTGATCTTCTTTTTGATAGAGCGAAAGTTGCGCGAGAAAGTTGCGAAGAGATCCGCTCATCTTAGCCTGCAGGGGAGCCATCTCAACCCCTGGCTTGACCCGGCCCAGAATGTAGACCCAGTTCGCTTCCTTACGATGCAGAATGCTCGTTGGATGGGCGGGTCCCAGGATCGGCTCCAGGGCCATAGGGATGTAGAAATCCGGCGGAGTATCCGTCATCCGATCTCCATAGAAACCGGCAGGAGCAATTCCCAGGATGGTCACCGGATACGTATTCAACACAAAAGTGCTGCCGACAACCGCAGGATCGAGAGCATAGTCACGCTGCCATGTCTGGTAGCTCATGACCACTCCCATAGGCGCCCCCACAATGTCATCGTTCGGAGTCAGCAACCGTCCCGCATAAGGCTGTAGTCCAAAGACCTGGAAATAGTTTCCGGAGACCAACTCTCCCCGCGAAGCCTTCGGCAACGCATCGCTCTTGTTGCTTCGCACCGTAATCGAGCCGTAACCTACCCCTGCCTGCATCGCAGCCAACTGCTCAAACTCCGGAGTATTGTCGCGAAGATGCGTATAGAGGTCGTAGGCAAACAGAGAATAGTTATTATTTTCCGGTGTACCGCCGTTGACACAGCAATCGTCCTGATCGCCAACCCGCACCAGCGTCTTGGGATCGGCGACCGGCAAGTTCTTGAGCAGCACAGCGTGCACAAGCGTAAAGATAGCGGCATTCGCACCGATCCCAAGTGCCAGCGTCAGAATCGCTGTCAGGGTAAACCCGGGAGCCTTCCGCAACTGACGCAGCGCATACTGCACATCCTGTATCAATCGGTTCATTGTTTACCTCTTTTCATGGACTAAGGCGGGCCTAGGCAGCCTGTTTTGTTTCATGGCAGCGCATTACGTCCGCGACATTGGAGCGCACAGTCTTAGCCATCGAATGCATGCTTGGCAGAGGTACGCTCAACTCCACGCTGTACTGCCTCATACCGACGATCACCGTGAATCCGGGCTTTGGTTCAGCCGAACAGACATGGGACCGCATCGCATTGATCTGGTTCTCGACCGGATCGCCGCCATTTGCGCTCAGCCGCAGACCGTCTCCATCCGCCATGAAGAAGACCGCCGCATTGAACCCGACGCCCATCACGACTGCCAGAATCAGTGCTGCAGCAAATCCCGGCTGTTCGCGAAAATCTGCCTTCATGTCATTCACCATCTCAGCGATCATCCCTCTACCTCCGCAAGGAGTCTGCTCAGCTCTCCTTCGGCTACGACCTTGCCATCGAACAGATGTATCTGCCGCTCCGCATGCGCCGCAAAGCGCGGATCGTGCGTCACCATGCAGATAGTTGCGCCGTCATCGTGCAGATCTTTCAGTAGGGTCATCACAGCCTCGCCGTTCTTCGAATCGAGGTTTCCCGTAGGCTCGTCGGCCAGAAGGATGGACGGCGAACCCGCCAACGCTCTCGCAACCGCGACTCTCTGCTGCTGACCGCCCGAGAGCTGTGCCGGATAATGCCGCATGCGGTGAGCCATGTTCACGCGTTCCAGCGACTCCTGCACACGCTTCTTGCGCTCCGACGCAGGCATGCCCGTGCGATAGGTCAGGGGCAGCTCGACGTTTTCGGCAACGGTAAGATCGCCAATCAGATTGAAGCTCTGAAAGATAAAGCCGATCTCCTGGTTGCGTATCCGAGAGCGGTCGGCAAAGTTCAGGTTTGCGACCGCTTTGCCGTTCAGTGTGTAGTTGCCACTGGTCGGTGTATCGAGCAGACCGATGATCGACAGCAGCGTCGACTTGCCGCATCCGGAAGGGCCCGACATAGCGACATACTCTCCACGCTCAATGTTGAGGTGAACGCCCGAGAGCGCATGGGTCTCGATCTCGTCCGTGTAGAAGATCTTCGTCAGCTGCTCAATCTCGATAATCGTCTCTGCCATGCTCATGCTCTCCTTGCCTATTCCAGGCGGATCTTGTCTGTGTTGTCCCATCTGCTCATGTCCGACAGAATGACGGTGTCGCCCTCCTGCAGACCCTCAATCACCTGAATGCTGTTCACCGAAGCTCGTCCAACTTTTACCGGTACTCGAACTGCTGTCTTGCTGTCCGCACTCAGCTTGAAGAGGCTGATGGTGCTGTTCTCGTTGCCGAACGCCGGCCGGCC
>DATDHL010000451.1:0-5232 GCA_036521575.1 Edaphobacter sp.
TTGGCCAGCCCTGCCGCCGCACCTGATCACTACACCTTCCAGAAGCTCCACTCACTGACGAAAAATCCACGCACTTTACTTCGCCCGAGGATGCGTCTCGTCATACACCCGCTGCACCTGCCCCACGGTCAACTGCGTATAACGCTGCGTAGTCGAGAGCCGCTCATGCCCCAGCATCTCCTGAATCGCCCGCAAATCCGCCCCTTCCTCCAGCATGTGCGTGCCAAACGCATGCCGCAGCGTATGCGGATGCACATCCGCCGGCAACCCGCGGCTCAGCGCAATCGCCTTCACAATCCGCCCCACACTCCGAGTCGTCAACCGGCAATCCCCGCGCATGCGCAGATTCATCACCAGCGGCCCCTCATGCACCAAAGCCCCTTTACCCGCGGCCAATAGCTTAGCCTCTCGCAGCGGCAGATAAGCCCGCAAAGCAGCAGCAGCCTCATCACCCAGCGGAACCAGCCGCTCCTTCCTTCCCTTGCCTCGCACGAGCACCGCGTCATTCCGCCACTTCACGCTGCCCATATCCAACCCCACCAACTCCGAGTTCCGAATCCCGCACCCATACAGCAACTCCAGAATCACCCGATCCCGCTCAGGCCACGCCACCACCTCCGCCTCGCCGTCTTTGATCTTCTTCGAGCCATTGCCCTCAGTTTTCCCACTCAAACCCCCCAGCGAATTCAGCACCCGATTCACCTCTTCCACACTAGGCACCCGTGGCAGATGCTTCGGCAGCTTCGGCGTACTCACCAGCAGCGCCGGATTCTGCTGCACCTTCCCCTCTTTCGCCAGCCACTTGAACCAGCTCCTTACCGCCGCCAAAGCCCGCGCCGCACTAGCCTTCGTCAACCCTCGGTCATACAGCAGCCCCAGATAAGCCCGAATATGCAGATGCTCCACCGCCGCAACCCCTGCACCCTCACCCATCGAGTCCTGCAAATAAGCGGCAAAGTTCCTGACCTCCCGCGCATAAGCCCGCACCGTATGCTCCGAAGCCCCGCGCTCATTCGCAATCATCGCGAGAAACTTATCCGCCAATCCATCAAAGCTACCCTCGTCCGTCTTCACGCAGCAGGCTCTCCTTTGCGACGCTTTCTGACCTTCGCGACGGCGATAGCCAATAGAGCAAAAAGAATCCAATTGAAAAGAACGACGAGTACAGGATTCGGATCATGCAGATTCGACACCATCGCAGATAACACCGCACCAACAAATCCCATCAGCAAAAACACCCCGCAAGGTCTGCAGACATCCATCAGCGGCAAGACTGAGAGCACCGCCAGACAACCAGAGATCGTCCAGATCCAAGCCAGCGTCCTCGACTGAAGTTTAGGCATTAACTTCCTGTCTCTTCTTTCCACGCGGATGATGCTCTCGATGCACCTGCTTCAACCGGCCCAGCGCGACATGCGTATACACCTGAGTCGTAGCAATATCTGCATGCCCAAGCAGCGTCTGCACACTCCTCAAATCCGCACCATGTTCCACCATATGCGTCGCACAACTATGCCGCAGCTTATGCGGACTCACCTTACTGCCGCTAGGCGCAGAAGCCCGCACCATCTCCCAAACCCACTGCCGAGTCAGCGGATTTCCCCGCACACTCAAGAACAGCGCCCGCTGCACACCACCCCGCACCAACCCCGGCCGCCCCATGGCCAGATACCGCTCCAGCGCCTCTACCGCACTCCGCCCCAGCGGAACAATCCTCTCCTTATCGCCCTTCCCTCTTACCTGCGCCCGAGCCATATCCAGATGCAGATCCTCCACCCGCAGCGCACATATCTCCCCCACCCGCAGCCCACCCGCATACAGCAACTCCAAAATCGCATGATCCCGCAGCGCCAGCCCATCCGCATCCGCCGCCCGAGCAGCCACGCCCGTCCGCTCCAGCATCTCACCAACCTCGCCCTCGGCAAGGCTCTTCGGCAACACCTTCCAACTCGCCGGAGTCTCGACATTCACCGTAGGATCATGCTGAATTCGCTTATCCATCAGCAGCCACCGGTAAAACCCCCGCAGACAACTCAGCTTCCGCGCAATCGACCGCGACTCCACCCCATGCCCCCTCAGCCCCTCCATAAACCCGCTCACATCCACCTGCACAGCCCCAACCAGCAACCCATCCCGCCCCTCAACATGCTCCGCAAACTGCTCCAAATCTCGCTGATACGCCTCACAACTAGCCGGCCTCAGCCCCTTCTCCACGCGCAGATAGGCCACATACTCCCGCACCACCCGCACATTCCCCGAAGCCTGCTCAGCACCCTGCATAGCCCAATTATCCGCGCCTCCCCGCATGAAAACCCGCCCGCCGCCAACCCCGTACCCACCTAGCCACGAACCCTCAGTAACACTCAGAACAAACAGCAGAACTACGATAGAGGTGAATAGGTTCAGATCTGCTTTGCCGCCACCCGATCATGGATCGGCGGCTATGTCTCCATGACCTTTTGCCCTGAACAAACGCCTACGCGGCCTGAAATCACCTGGGCTCACCACCTCCAAGTCGTGGTACAAAACCGTTTTGAGCCACTCGTTGCCATACGATATCTTTTAGTTACACATGCGCTCCCGTTCTGTTCGACCTGCTCTACTTGCTCTCTGCCTGCTGATTCCATCCATTCAGCTGTCCGCTCAAACCTTCAAACTCCCCGCAATCACCTTCGCAGGAGCACCCGCATTCTCGCAGGATGAACTCCTCAAGGTCAGCGGCCTCCACCCCGGCGGAACCTCCACCCAGGCCGAAGTCCAGGCGGCAGCCCAGCACCTCAGCGACACCGGCCTCTTCGCCGACATCCACTTCGAGTCCAGTGCCAAGGGCCTCGTCTACACCCTCAAGCCCATGCCGTCGGACAATCTCCTCCCCGCCAGCTTCCCCAACCTCGTCTGGTGGACGCCCGAGGAGCTCACCGCCGCCCTCAAATCCCGAGTCCCTCTCTACACCGGCGTCGTTCCCATCTCCGGCAACCTGCAGGACAGCATCACTGCCGCCCTCAAAGCCATGGTCGCTGAAAAAGGAGTCACCGCAAACATAGTCGCCATCCCCTCCGCGGCGCAGCCAGGCGCAACACCGGCCGCCATCGCCTTCGAAATCGACACGCCTGAGGTCCACGTCCACTCGCTCACCATCGCCCAGGCCTCACCCGCCCTGCAGCCCAAGCTCGACAAGGTCGTCAAAGAGCAAACCGGCAAATTCTACGAGCAAGACCCCACCCGCGCCGCCATCACTTCGCAGATCACCGACGTCTACCGCAACGAAGGCTACCTGGACGCCAAGGTCACTAGCGTCACTCACGCCGCGCCTCAGGTCACCCCCACCAGCATCGACGTCGACCTCACCGCCACCATCACCGAAGGCGAGCCCTACCACCTCACCCAACTTACCTGGCCAGGCTCCGACATCCTGAGCGCCGCCGACTTCAACAAACAAGTCAAGCTCAAGTCCGAGGACATCGCCTCCCAGCAAGCCCTCCGCGAAAGCCTCGCTCCCCTCGCCCGTGCCTACTACACCAAAGGCTTCCAGGACGCCAAAATCCAAGCCCCCGCAACCCTCGACCGCGCCACCCACCACGTCGCCTACACCATCCGCGTCATCCCCGGCGACCAGTACCGCCTCCACAGCGTCAAAGCCGTCGGCCTCTCCGATGACCAGCGCAAACAGTTCGACTCCGCCTGGCACATGAACACCGGCGACTTCTACGACATCAACTACATGACCGAATTCCTCAAGAAAAACAGCTCTTTACAGTCCCTCCGCGGCTTCTCCGCCACCTGGAAGGCCCTCTCCGACCCCAACACCCACCTCGTCGACCTCTCCATCACCTTCGTCAAGGGCGGCACCCTCATCAACGTCAACTAGCCCGCCCACCCGCACCCATGATGGCCTTCAGCCTACTCACACCACTATCAGGAGCCGAATGACTGTTCGTAGGCACTTCACGCCAATTCTTGCACTTACCTTTACGCTCCTTCTCACCCTGGCTGCACGGGCACAAGTGTCGGCGTACGGTTCGGCGGCGCTCGCTAACTATGTCTTCTTCAACAACAATGCCTCTGCAGCAAAGAGCGATACCGGTGGAATCATCGGTGGGGCGTTCTACAACTTTCCCATCCACAGCCGCTTGACGGCCGGCATCGATGCGCGTGGCTCCTACGGCCTTGGTGACCGTGGTGGAACATTCGCGGCTGCCGCCTTGCGCATTGGCTTCGTTCCCGAACGTGTGGCGCTTCGGCCCTATTTCCAGATCGGAGGTGGCCTTGTTAGTTCTACATTTTCCGTTCGACAACTTACCGGGCCCGTCATTCAAGGACTCACCATACAACCCACCCGATATACCAGCGGGGGCGTTCAGTTCGCTGCGGGCCTCGATCTCCGCCTGAGCCATGCATTCGATCTGCGCGCCTTTGAATTGGGCGCCATAGCCCCCGTAAATTCCACGGGATCCGTCGGATCCGCTTGGCTCACTACGGGGGTCGTCTATCACCTTCCCAGACTTGGCCGAACGCCGTGACCCCCGACTGATAAACTTGAACCAGCATGTTTGAAAACCTCAGCGACAAACTCCAGCGCTCCTTTAAGAACCTTCGTGGCCAGGGCTCCATCACCGACGAGAACATCTCCGAGGCCCTCCGCGAGATCCGCCTCGCCCTCCTCGAGTCCGACGTCAACCTCGACGTCGTCACCGAGCTCATCGAGCACATCCGCACCCGCGCCCTCGGCTCGCAAGTCGCCACCGCCCTCTCCCCCACCGAGCAGATCGTCAAAATCGTCCACGACGAACTCGTCAACGTCCTCGGCCGCGACACCGCCCGCTTCCAGAAATCCTCCCAGCCGCCATCCGTCATCCTCATGGCCGGCCTGCAAGGCTCCGGTAAAACGACCACCTCCGGCAAGCTGGCACAGTGGCTCAAAAAAGCTGGCCACCGCCCCATGCTCGTCTCGGTCGACGTCTACCGTCCCGCCGCCCGCGAACAGCTCGCCATCGTAGCCCGCTCCATCAACGCCAACCTCTACGAAGGCAGCGTCACCGAAGCCAACCCCGGCACCGACGCCGTCCTCCGCCTCGCCCGCGAAGCCAAGCGCGAAGCAGCCAGCTACGGCTGCGACATCCTCATCGTCGACACCGCCGGCCGCAACCACATCGACGACACCCTCATGGCCGAGATGGCCGCGCTCAAAAAGCTCCTCAACCCCTCCGAGATCCTCTTCATCGCCGACGCCAT
>DATDHL010000452.1:0-2671 GCA_036521575.1 Edaphobacter sp.
TTGTCATCACCTCAAACAGCTCATCGCGGTAGATCAGGTTGCGCGTGTAGAAGCTGTCCCGCCACCAGACATAGTCATGCAAAGACTCGGGTTGCAGCGTCATCGCTCCCATGTACTCGGCGATCCGGTCCTTCGTAATCAAGTCCCGCTCCAGCTCCCGCAGTCCGACGATAAAATCCGGCACGCTGGTTCTGAGGGGGTGGCTACAGTTCGCTATCGAAGCGCTCTCCATGGTCTCCTCCGTGTGCTTCTATTATCGCTCTCGGGCCCGGAAACCGTTGGACTTACCTAATCCAGCTCAAACATAACCTCATCCACGTAGCACCAGTACCAGCTCTCTCCCGGTTCGATCGATCGAACGATAGGGTCCTTCGTCGCCTTGAAGTGCTTCGTCGCATGCTTTCCGATGGACGAGTCACAGCAGCCAACGTGGCCGCACTCCATGCATAGGCGCAGATGCACCCACGACTGCCCGATCTTCAGGCACTCCTCGCAGCCCTTGGTGTGTGGATGGACAGGTTTGATCTGGTTTAGATGATTACAGGTGGCCATGCCTGAGAGTTTACGCGCAACGAGACCTCCAGCCAAAAGCGTTTTCGGTTGCTGGCGTGTACTCTCCCCCCTGGGTACCCCTGGCCCTAAAGTCTTCGAAGTAGATGGGTTAGGTCTGGACCCTTCGGTCCGGCTGTCTGTTGTCAGTTCTCAGTTGTCGGTTAAATGCGGAGAACTCCGGCTGCGCCGAGGCCCTCTCTCTTTTTTGATTCCTATATATCTAGTTTAGCTGGCTGGGAGAAATTATTCGGCAATGGGATGTTGTTGAATTGCAATGAGTTCGTTGGGCTGATGGCTTGACAGGCTTTTCGCCTGAGGGCAAGAGGGAATGCGCCAGGGCTGAATCGCCTAAAAGCATTCGGACGGACCACTGACCACTGGCCCGTCCGACCCACTCGCCGCACTTACTGGCGCTGACCGCCGGTCAGAAGCAGCGTCTGACCCGTGACCCAACCTGCGTCGTCCGAAGCAAAGAAGACGGCAGCCTTGGCGATATCCTCCGGCTGCGCGATTCGTCCGAGCGGCGTGATCGACTCAAGATGCTTGCGGAAGTCGCTCTCTGCGAACCCAACCGCATGCAGCCCCTCGGTCTCGACCATCCCCGGGTTCAGCGAGTTCACTCGAATCTTCCTCGGCCCCAGTTCCTGCGACAACGAAACCGTAATCGCATCCACCGCTGCCTTGGTAGCGCTGTATACCGATGCCTGCGGTACCGCCATCTGCCCCACAATCGAACTGATGTTGATGATCGAGCCGCCATTCGGCCCAAAGTGCTTCACCGCCTCCTGCGTCGTCAAGAGCAAGCCCAGTACGTTCAGATCGAACTGTGAGTGAAAGTGCTCCGGTGTGATTGCCTCAAGCGGCTTGAAATCAAAGATGCCCGCATTGTTGACGAGGATATCGATCTTGCCATAGGCAGTGATCGCCTCCTTGAATAGCCTCTGAATGTCTTCCTGCTTCGACACATTTCCCTGCACTGCGATGGCTTTGCCGCCCTTGCCGGTGATCTTCGCCACAACAGCGTCCGCTCCGGCCTTGCTGCTACTGTAGTTCACCACTACGGCGGCCCCGGCAGCCCCAAAATGTTCAGCGATAGAGGCTCCGATACCCTTTGAGGCTCCGGTGACGATAGCTACTTTTCCTGCAAGCTTGCTCATAATCGACTCTCCTGTTCAACTTTCATTTCGACGCTCATCGAATTATTATTCCCTTCAATGGATGAGCCCGTTGGGAAAAGGATGCACTTCTTGTTTCAGTATCTGCGCGGCGCATTATGACAATACTTTTACGCGATGTTGTTCTATTTGCGACCGCTTTCAAGCCAGTTCAGGCCTAACTAGCGTAAACTAGTAAGGACGCGCACTTTCCCCGAAACACCACTCCTAAGCGCACAGACAAGGACATAAACGCAGTGAGCACCTCAACCGCAGTTGCCGTTAAGCCCATCTTCAACATCGCCATCATCGCGCACGTCGACCATGGCAAGACCACCCTCGTCGACGCCATGCTGCGCCAGAGCGGCACCTTCCGCTCCAACGAGGCCGTCGCCGAGCGCGTCATGGACTCCAACGATCTTGAAAAAGAGCGCGGCATCACGATCCTTGCGAAGAACACCGCCCTCTACTACCACGACAACAAGATCAACATCGTCGACACCCCCGGCCACGCCGACTTCGGTGGTGAGGTCGAGCGCGCCCTCAAGATGGTCGACGGTGTAGTCCTCCTCGTCGACGCGTCTGAAGGCCCGCTGCCCCAGACTCGCTACGTGCTCTCCAAGGCCCTCGAAGCCGGCCTGACCCCCATGGTCGTCATCAACAAGATCGACCGCCCCGACGCTCGTGCGCAGGAAGTTTTGAACGAAGTCTATGACCTCTTCATCGACCTCGACGCCGACGAGTCGGTCCTCGACTTTCCTGTTCTTTACACCAATGGCAAGCTGGGCACAGCAACAACCGATCCTAACGTCCCCGGCACCGACCTTCAGCCTCTCTTCGAGCAGATCATCCAGACGATCCCTGTCGCCAAGGGCGATCCCGAAGGCGCCGTCCAGATCCTCGTCACCAACCTCGACTACTCCGACTACCTCGGGCGTCTCGCCATTGGCCGCGTCTTCAACGGC
>DATDHL010000453.1:0-2469 GCA_036521575.1 Edaphobacter sp.
ACCGCTCAATTGTGCAAGTACTTCTTGCTGGAAGCCGGACGGTCGGGCTGGTTTCTCGGCGCGACGCAGACGCTGGAGTTCATCCTTTTGGGACTCGTGTTTTGGCGCTTCCGCTACAAGCGCCTACTTCCGACAAGCGCCGCCGAACGCCAGCTATGGTCCATCTGGATCGGCTATGTGACGGCATGCACTCTCCTCTCCACGTCGCATCGGCTGATGCAAGGCTGGGCGCCGGCACTGGAGTTGAGCTTCTATCCGCCTTGGACGTTTCTCGCCGGGCTGGGATTCTTCGTCATGGGCAGCAGTTATTGGGGCCGGTGTTACGCGCTCGGTGTGGCGTTCTTCGTTACAGGCGCGCTGATGCCGCTGAAACCGGAGTGGGGGCCTCTGATCTTCGGGACGCTGTGGTTGGTCGTCCTCGTCGCGATCGGCGTACGCTTGCGCTACCTTGGCAAGGAGGCGAAGCGGCACGCGGCAAGTTGATTTCCGCGCTCACCAAGGTTTCTCCTGTCCGGTCCGCCCGAGAACGGGCAGTAGTAATTCCCGCTGTCCGCTTTGATGTTTCCCGGTTTTCTGCTTTTTTCTTGCATAGCTTGGACCCCTTGGCTACCATCCAAGCCGTTCACTTCTGCAATCCCTCATCTAGAGGTGACAACAAAGTCCTGTGTTGCGCGTGGTGCTTGGTAAGTTTCGCTGCGATTGCCTCACTTCGACCTCAAAGGAGATTCGCACATGTTGGCACAACTACTGAAAGGTTGGCGAAATCGACGGGAACTCAGGCATGCTCAGCGGAGATTGATTCGATGACAGTCTAAGCCCCGATTGGAGGAATTCGAACCTAGGCTAACACCCAGGGCAATCGCATCTTAATCCCTTGAGAATCCAGTCAGTATCTGCAGCAGCACCTCTTCGTCCCAGCCTGCCCGTAGCCGCTTGCCGCGGAGACTGTCTTTAATCGAGGTGTCTTTCCGCAAAATCGAGAGCGCCAGGCGGCGGAGCATGCTGAGGTTGAGCGGGCTGTGATCCTTGCGGACGCGGCTTTGGTCTTCGGCAAAAGTTACATCGAGGCTCCAGTGCAAGCGGTTCTCGATACCCCAGTGGCCGCGCACCGCCTTGGCGAACCGCTTTACTTTCGGCGGCAGGCTGCTCACGTAATAGACGATCTCGTCGGTCTCCTCTCCGTTCACGACCCGCGTCCGGGTCACCATGCCGATGCTGCGCACGTCCTTCCACTGCCCAGCGTGAACCAAATGGGCCGGGGCCTCCGCACTAAAGTATTCCCGCGTTTCGTCCCGGCCGTGGCCGCGCTCGACCGTCTTGATCCGCTTCAGCGACGGGTCGCGGAAATCGTCCTCGGCGTGGGCCATAAAGGCTTCGTGCACCGTTTGGTGCAAGTCCGGCTGGTTGTCTTTCACGGCGAGCACGTAGTCGGCTTCGCGGGCCCGGATGGCGGCGGCAATGTCCTTCTGACAGCCCATGGCGTCGATGGTCACGATGCAGTCCTTGAGGTCGAGCAGTTGCAGCAACAGCGGGATCGCCGTGATTTCATTGGACTTGGCGTCGACCGCCACTTGGCCCAAGGTCAGCCGAGCCGTGCACGCCCAGGCGCTGACCAAGTGCAGCGGATTCTTGCCGGCCACTGTGTCGAACGAGCCGCGTAGCGTTTTGCCGTCGATGGCGACCACCTCGCCGGCCACGGCGCTGCCCAGCGCGTTGAGCCACTCTTGGATGCAAGCCATCAGAGCGGCGGGATCGAGAAGAGCGAACACGCGGCCGAAGGTGTCGTGGGACGGGATGCCGTTGGGCAGTTCGAGAAAGCTGCGAAAGAAGTCGATCTTGGCGTTGGCGAAGCGTTCGATGTCCGCCCAGCCGTCGGCGTTGCCCAGCGTGGCGCAGACGGCGAGGATGACGATGTCCAGGAGGGAATGGCGCTTGGTCCGCTGGATGCGCGGATCGGTAAGGTTTTCAAAGAACGGTGCAAAAAGTTCCAAAGGTTCGCGTGTCGGCATCCTTCACCTCCGGGGTCGAGTTTCCAACTCCGGAGCATCGTTCGCGGCCCCCTTGACCAAGTCAACCCGTCCAACGAATAATCGGGCGGCGGTTTAGATGCGATTGCCCTGAAGATCAACCTGTTGCTGCACCATGACGGTCACACCAACATCGAGGCCAACCGCTCCTGCCTCGATACCCTGTTTAACTTGCTGCGCCTGAATCCTCCAGTCGAGAAGTTCAGCCTCCTCGTTGGTAATCCGCCTTTCGGCACCGATATCGAAGAGGGAGATCAAGACCAACTGGGCCAGAATACCCTCGCCAACTTCGCCGTTGCATCTGGCCGCCGTAAGATCGACTCCGAGCAGGTCATCCTGGAGCGCAGCATTGCTTTCCTTGAGCCAGGGGGCCGGCTCGGCCTCGTGCTTCCTGACGGTCTGCTGAATAATCAAGGCGAGCTGAGCAACTGCCCACAACTCC
>DATDHL010000454.1:0-4086 GCA_036521575.1 Edaphobacter sp.
CGTCCGCCGTGTCACCGAGTACGAGATCACTCCATAGATCCCCAGCGAAGCCAGAATCAATCCCAATCCTGCAAACGCCCCTACCAGCATCACAAAGAATCGCCGCGGCGAAACCGCACGATCCACAATCTGCTGGATCGGTCGGAACTCCACCGCCGCCTGATTCGGGTTCAGCTCTCGCAGTGTCCGAGTCACACTCCCGGCCAACTGCGCCGGCGGCAGCTTCGTCCGCACTACCAACTCCGCACCGGACGGCCCCCACTCATCACGCATCGTCGGCAGATACATCTGTTCCCCGGCTGTCCCCTCAATGTTGGTCTCATGAACATCCACCACCACGCCGATCACGCGCACTTCGTTCTTGCCAATCAACACGGTCTTCCCCACAGCATCCTCTCCAGGCGCCACAAAGTTTGCCGCCTTTTCATTCAGGATCACCGTGCTCTCACCCTTCATGTTGTCCTGCCAACCAAAGTCGCGCCCACGCAAACGCATTCCCATCGCGGATACATATCCCGGCGAAACGATATACACAAACGCGCCCGGGACCTCACCATTCCGATACACCTTCCCCTTCGCGCGAGGCCCGCCCCACCCGCGATTTCGCTCCAGCGGCAGATTGTCCGAGATCCCCGCCGCCTCAACTCCCGGAATCGCACTCACGCGCCGGATAGCCTCTTCAAAGATCGCATTCCTCTTGTCCGTCTTCCCGCCGTCGTCATAGTCCATCTTGATCGTGGCCGCAGTCGACGGCTGAAAACCAAGATCCACATCGAGCACCCGCAGAAAACTCCGCAACAACAACCCCGCCCCAATCAGCAGCACACAAGCCAGAGCTACCTCAGAGATCACAAGCGCAGACCGTAGCCTCTCATGATTCCTGCCATCGCTCATGCCCTGTCCCGTGTCCTTCAAAGCCTCCTGCAAATTACTGCTCGACATCTTCAACCCTGGCAGCAGACCAAACAGAACCGCAGCCCCAACGCTGATCACCAGCGTCCAAACCAGCGCCGCGCCATCAACCTTCACGCTACTCAACAGCGGCAGCGCAAGCGATCCTTGATGCGCGAGGTAAGAAGTAATCCCAAACGCCAATCCTAGCCCCAGGACCGCACCGATCCCTGCCAGTACCAGGCTCTCCGTCAATAGCTGCCGTACCAGCCGCACTCGTCCGGCACCCAGCGCACTCCTCAGCGCAAACTCCTTGCTCCGCGCCGCAGCTCGAGCCAGCAACAGATTCGACAGATTCACACACACAATCAACAGAATCAGCCCCACAGCACACCACAGTACAATCAGTGACCGCCGCAGCTTTCCGCTCACATACTGCTTCAACTCAATGGGCTTGGCCGTATAGTTACCTACCGAATCCGGGTACTTCTTACTCCAGTAAAACTTGGGAAACAGCACCGCAGCTTCCGCCTGAGCCTGAGCCACACTCACCCCCGGCTTCAATCTCCCTATCAGTGCCAGCGTATTTCCATCGGTGCGAATGTCGTCCATTACCTGAGGCACATACACATCCACCTTCGCTCCCGGAGAAAACGCCGCGCCAAAATCGAATGTCTCCGGTAACACTCCAACCACAGTCGACGGCCCGCCATTCAACGTGATCGCCTTTCCTACAATCGTCTGGTCACCCTTAAACTCCCGCTTCCAGAACGCATGCGACAACATCACCGTTCCGGGCCCGCCCTTCAGGGCCTCATCTCCCCTAAAGGAACGGCCAAGTTCGGGCATCACTCCAAGCAGTGGGAAGAAATTGTAGGCAACACCAATCGCGGTCACCGGCAGCGGATCACCCCGCCCCGTTAGCTTGAAGTTGTCGCTCGTCGAAAACGCAAAATACCCCGTCACATCTTCATAGGAGCGGTTCTGCGCCAGCAGATCGTCATACGCATCCACCGAATACGTCGAGGCCGACAAACCATTCGCATTAGCCGGTGCAATCCACACCAACCGCTGCGGATCATAAAACGGCAGCGGCCGCAGCAGAATCGTATTCACCACGCTAAACACCGCAATGTTCGCCCCAATTCCGAGCGCCAGAATCAGCACTGCAATCACGGCAAATCCACGATCGCGCCGCAACGTCCGCACCGTATACCGAAGGTCCTGCAGCAGAAGATCCAGCCAAGGCAGCCCGCGCGTCTCTCTCTGCCGCTCCTTGGCCTGCTCGACTCCGCCAAAGCGAATCAACGCCTGCCGCCGAGCCTCCTCAGGCGAAAGCCCCCACTTCAAATTCTCCTCCGTCGCCATCTCAATGTGGGCGGCGACTTCGGCATTCAGCTCCTCGTCGAGCGGCTCTTTGTGAAAGAACGACCCCACCCGCCACAGTCCCTGCCGAACCGAGTCCATCATCGACTTTTTCATTGCTCGACTCCGTCGCCGCCCATCGCCAACACCCGCCCCATCACGCTCGACAACCGCACCCAATAAGCAGCGTCCTCCGCCAACTGCTTCCGCCCCCGCTTCGTAATCGAATAGAACTTCGCCTTGCGATTATTATCCGAAGTCCCCCACTCCGCACTGATCCACCCTCGCTGCTGCAGCCGCACCAGAGCCGCATAAATTGTCCCCTGGTTCAGCAGAACCTCATCCCCACTCACCTGCTCAATCCGACGGGCAATCCCATACCCATGCATCTCACCCATGGCTGTAAGCGTCTGCAGCACCATCAGATCCAGCGTCCCCTGCAACAAATCCAGCTTCGACTCTCCCATTACGCTCTCCTGTGGTATCGCCACATTTATACCTGTCGATACGCCACAGGAACAGAAAAGTTCCTCCGCCACAATCTTTTCTCAAAAACTCGCAGCTCAGCGTCCCGTTCCCCTCCCCGCCAAACAGGCGTAAACTGGTTAGGAACGCTATGTCGACCCCCACCCAGAAGAGCCCGCTCAAGATCATCGCCGCCACCGTCATCATCCTGGCGACCGTCGCCTACCTCGCCTTCACCGGAGTCCGCGACAACAAGAGCTACTACGTCACCATCGGCGAGCTCCAGGGCATGGGCAACAAAGCTTACGTCCGCCACCTCCGCGTCGCTGGGAACGTAGCTCCAGGCAGCATCCGCCGCGTCGGCACAAACGCCACCTTCCAACTACTCGAACAGGGCCGCACCCTTCAAGTCAGCTACCAGGGCACCGAGCCCCCACCCGACACCTTTAAGGATGACGCCCAGGCCCTCGCCGTTGGAACCTACGGCCACGACGGCGTCTTCCACGCCACCCAGCTACAGGCCAAATGCGCCTCCAAGTACGCCCCCGCAGCAAACCAGACAACAACGGCAACCACGGCAACCGCCCTATCACCCACCCGCTAAAGAGCAGCCTTTCTACTCCCTATTCCCTACCCCCTGCCGTAAGCGCCTTCAAATACCGATAATCAAAATCCACCCCGGTATAAAACGACTCCATGCCAATGCGTTCATCCTTGCCATGCGCGCGAACGTCATCCCCATCGATCCCCATCCCTGAAAACCCATAGCTCGGAATCCCCGCCGCCATCGTAATCTTGCTATCCGAAGCCCCCGTCTCCATCTCCGGCACAATCTGCAAGCCAGGCCACATCTTCCCGACCACCTCATGCAGCGCAGCAAACACCTCTTCATTCAGCGGCGGCGGCGTCACCGACATCTCATTCTCCCCGCGATCGCTCAGCGCCCCCGCATCACTCACCAGCTTCACCTCGACCTTCGGGTCTGCAATCGCCTTAATCAACTCAGCCCTCACTTCCGCCGGAGTATGCCCCGGCAAAATCCTGCAATTCACATTCGCCTCCGCCCGCTGAGGCAGCGCGTTATGGGCATGTCCCGCCTGCACCATCGTCGCCACACAAGTTGTCCGCAACGTCGAGTTGTACATCGGATCCTCCGACAGCCGCGCTACCGCAGCCTTATCCGCCGGAGTCTTCAACACTCCGCGCATATCCGCCGCCACCTCACCCTTCTGAATCTTCTCCATCGCCTCAAAATATCCACGCGTCACCACATTCAGTTCAAACGGAAACTGATACGCTTCCAGCCGTCCGAGCGCATCCGCCAGATGGTAGATCGCATTATCCTTCTTCGGCAGCGAGCTATGC
>DATDHL010000455.1:0-5233 GCA_036521575.1 Edaphobacter sp.
CTCACCGCATTCAACTCTTTCCACTTCGGCTGGGCCTCGAACACCACCTATAACGATGTCCTTCGTCCCTTCTACGACGCGCTCTACCGCATGAATGCCGAGGTGGATTTCATCGATCCTTCCACAACGGATCTGTCCGCCTGTAAGCTCATCCTCGTCCCCGCGCTCTACGCCGCGTCAGACGCGGAGATCGAGCGTCTGAACGCCTTCGCCAAGGCAGGAGGCCATCTGCTCTACACCTTCAAGAGCGGATTCTCCGACGAGAATGTGAGAGTGCGCTACGCCACACAGCCCGGCCTCATCGCAGAGGCCGCAGGTGTCCACTACAACCAGGTCACCATCCCCAATGGCGTCTCTCTCGAGAACGATCCGTACCACGTCGGTGCCGCCGATAACACTGCCCGCTGGTGGATGGAGCTACTGACACCCACGACAGCCACCACCGTCGCAACCTACCACCATCCGGTCTGGGGCAAATACGCGGCTGTCGTCCGTAATAATTACGGCAAGGGCGAGGTCACCTACGTCGGCTTCATGCCCAGCGATGCACTCACCGAAAAGATCGTAGAGGAAACCGTCAAACGCGCTGGCCTCTGGGGAGAGCAGCAAGCGCTCCACTTCCCAACGATCATGCGGAGCGGCACACTGGCCGACGGCCACCCTGTCCACTACGTCCTGAACTATTCAGCCGCCCCGGCCCAGGTAACCTATGCACTCCCGCAGGGAAAGAACCTGCTCTCCGGTGAGGTCGTGCGGCAAAATGGCATCATCGCTTTGCCCGCATGGGGCGTCGCCGTCATCGAGGAGGGCGTCCACTAGCGGGAACTCAGAAGCGCTAGCGTCCCGTTTAGGCTCATGGTTTCGCGAAACTTAAGAGGAGTACAGGTCCAAAGGATTCATAAATTATGCCCAGCCAAACTACGCGCCGCGCTTTCGTAAAGCTCACCGCCGCGGTCGCCTCGGTCACCGCTGTCGAGTTCTCGCATGCCACGTCAGCCGGTAAGACAATCGCGCTGATCATCGACCCCGATTCGACGCTCACGCCAAGTGAGCCAATCCAGTGGGCAGCGGAGAAGTTCCGTCAGGCGCTCACACTCAAGGGCATTACTTCATCCGGCACCAGCAGCACCTTTAGCGTCATTGTGTCTCCGATCAACGCTCCTCTGGCAAAGTCGTTCGGCAATCTCCCCAGCATTACTCAACCTGAGACGACTGCTCTCATTCCCGGCAACCATAACAACGCACCCGCCATTCTCGTCACCGGTATGGATGCTCGTGGCATCGTCTACGGTTTACTTGAGCTCACGGAGCGGATACGCCTCAACGATAACCCGATCACCGCGTTGCATCTGTCCGCGCCGGTAGTTGAGATCACGCCGAACAAAGTTCGTAGCGTAGCCCGGGCGTTCCTCTCTGAGATAGAAGACAAGTCCTGGTTTTACGATCGCAACTTCTGGCAAAATTACCTCGATACTCTTGCCTCTGCGCGTTTCAATCGTTTCAACTTCGCGCTCGGTTTCGGCTACGATTTCCCTCGAGGCGTCACAGGCGACTACCTTCACTTTCCCTATCCATATCTCGTTGAAGTCCCCGGCTACGAACAGGTAAACGTAGTGCCCCGGCTTCAACCAGGCGAGCGCCAACGCAACCTCGAAACCCTGCAATACATAGCCGCAGAGACCGCGCGCCGTGGTCTGAACTTCCAACTCGGCATTTGGACCCACGCCTATCAGTGGACTGACAGCCCCAACTCCGATCACCACATCATTGGCCTCACGCCGGAAACACACGCAGCCTACTGCCGCGATGCCCTCGCCGCCGTACTCAAAGCCTGCCCACAAATCACAGGACTCACCCTGCGTATTCACGGCGAAAGCGGCATCCCCGAGGGCAGCTATCCCTTCTGGCAGACGCTCTTCGAAGCAATCTCCGGTGCCGGACGGGTCATCGAGATCGACATGCATGCCAAGGGCCTGAATCAAGTCATGATCGACATGGCCCACAAAACTGGAATGCCCGTAAAAGCCGGCGCTAAGTTCTGGGCCGAACACCTGGGCCTGGGCTACCAACAAGCCGACATTCGTGAGACCGAGTATCCACGCAAAGGCGTGACCGGGACCTTTGCCGTCTCTAATGGTGAACGTAATTTCACTCGCTACGGCTACGGCGACTTCTACGGTCAACACTCTGACATTGAAATTCTCTACCGTGCGTGGCCAGGCACGCAGCGGCATCTGCTTTGGGGCGATCCCGCTCTGGCCGCAGGCTATGGCCGAGCGGCTAATTTCTGTGGAGCTGCCGGCATGGAGCTCTGCGAACCCTTGACCTTCAAAGGACGGGAAGGCTCAGGCCACCCCGGCGGACGCAACTCTTACGCGGACTCCTCCCTCGCAGACATCAATCGCGACACCAACAAATTCGCCATCACTTACTTGCTCTGGGGACGCTACCTCTACAATCCCGCCGCCGCGCCAGAGGCGCACCACCGATACTTTCGTCATACCTTTGGATCATCAGGCCCTTCGCTGGAAATTGCACTCGCAAGCTCGAGCCGCATCTTGCCACTCATCTCCACTGCGTGGCTGCCGTCGGCCTCCAACCACAGCTTCTGGCCTGAACTTTACACTCCTGTCACAATACTTCCGCCCACGGGCAAGCTGCTCTACAGCGACTCGCCTGCGCCGCACAACGTAAGCGCCATGAGCCCGCTTGATCCACAGTTATTCAGCACGATCGACCAGCATGCAAAGGATCTGGTGAGCGGCACAAAGAACGCTCGTTATAGCCCCAGCGAAGTGACCGAGTGGCTTGAGACAATGGTCCGTACATCGACTCAGTCGCTCGCAGCTGCACGCGCCAGTGCAGGTACCCGCGCAAAGTCGCCTGAGTTCCGTCAAGTCGAAGAAGACATCCTCATCCTCAATGGCCTTGGCCGCTACTATGCAAATCTCTTCCGCTCGGCTCTCTTCTATTCAATTCACGAGCAGACCGCCGATCCGGCCGCAGCCGCGCAGTCGCTCGCCGCATATAGCAGAGCTCGCGACGCCTGGGCCAACATGGCCGAACGGACCGATAAAATCTATTCCACAGATATCAGCTATGGCGATATTCCCATTCGACGAGGCAACTGGGCCGACCGCGTATCTGAGATCGACCACGATCTGACAACACTCGAAAAATATTTCGCCGACAAACCCATTCTCCAGGTCTCGGCTGCAAAGACAATTCCGGCCATCAAAATACCCTCACGCCCGACGGTTAGGGTAGAACACGTCGTACCTGACACATTCCGTCCCGGCAGTGACCTTGATCTCACGATTACCATACCCGCAATCGTCACTGCATCGACTCTGTGGTACCGCCATGTGAATCACGGAGAGCGCTGGCTTTCTACACCAATGCAGAAAACCGGCAGTGCACACAGCGCTTCCGTCCCGGGCAGTTACACGAACTCCCTTTATCCGTTGCAGTACTACTTCGAACTTCACACAGCAGACGCAGCTACTTTGCACCCGCCGTTCAATACGACTCTTAGTAACCAGCCCTACTACACACTCTCGAAAGAGTAATCGCTCCAAAATGCACCATCTTGTAATTGGGCGATCCTTTTTTCGATTCCGAACTCAGAGAGTTCAGCAACCTCTGAGAGTAATCAGTTAGCGGTCGTCGACTCGCGAACGATCAGACTACACGGCATACACAGTCTTCTTGCTGTTCCCGTATATCGCTTTTCGATACGGTCGAGTAAAAACTTCGCCGCAAGGAAGCCTTGCTGTGCGATCGGTTGTTCAACCGTCGTCAGCGGTGGTGTTGTAAAAGCTGCCAGCGGAATATTATCGAAGCCGGCGATGGCAACATCCTGTGGCACACGTAGCCCCAGTTTATGGGCGGCCCGGAGCGCTCCAATCGCAGCGAAATCATTCCGGGCGAAGACCGCAGTCGGAGGACGCTTCAAATTGGCCAACCGTGTCATTCCCTCAAAGCCATCTTCCTGTGTGGCAAACGCCGGCGCTTCCGAAGGTCCAACGGTATAGGCGGTATTGATTGCAATTCTTGCCTGCTCGAGCGCGGCAGCGTATCCCTGATATCGACGAAGAGATAGTCTGTCCGCGTGCGAGATGCCGATAAATCCGATTCGCGAATGCCCAAGAGAGATCAGGTGGCTGACGACATCGAAGGCACCTTGCCAGTGGTCAGCAGTAACGGAGTCCATGCCTGTAATTTTGACAGGCCGGCCAATCGTGACAGTGGGTATGCCTTGACGTGCAAGAGTTCTCAAAACTCCGTCCCCCATCTTGGTACCCCGCGTCGCAACGATTAAACCGTCTACGCGATGGTCGGCAAAAGCTCGAATGCTGGCGGTTTCCTGCTCGACGCTACGGCTGGAGAGCGCGATAAACGTGCTGTAGCCAGACTCGTCAAAGACCTGTTTCACGCCGTTCACAAGTTCCGTGGAAAATGGGTTTGCAATGTCAGGCAGAAGAACGCCTATAGCGCTGAGGTGTCGACTCTTAAGCTGTCGCGCAACCATGTTAGGTCTATATTCGAGTTTTGCCGCCGCTTTCAGGACGCGTTGGCGAACGTTTTGGCTGACATAGCCAGATTGGTTCAAAGCGCGAGACGCAGTCATTGCAACCACCCCTGCAAGACGGGCCACATCCGCTAACGTCGCCGGGCGAGCCGTTTCGGCAGACTTATTTTTTACTTTGAACGTATCTTGGCCAAAGGTCATTTGCCCTCTCACGTCATCTCCCTTTCTGTTTTGCATAGAGCTATCAAGTTAGCTGAAGAGAATCCCGCCATTCACATCAACGTTCGTCCCATTCACGAAAGATGCACGATCCGAAGCCAGATAGGCGACAAGATTTGCCACTTCCTCGGCCCTTCCCTCGCGCCCTAAGGGAGTCATACCGGCAACTCGCTGGCGGACCTCGGGCTTCGTAAAGTCATCGTGGAATTTCGTCGCAATCATGCCCGGACAAACTGCATTGATGCGAATCTTCCGCGGCCCAAGTTCTTTAGCAAGTCCACGGGTCATGCTCATCAGGGCACCCTTGGAGGCTCCGTACGCAATGCCTCCGGGCCCACCGCCATCGCGGCCCGCTTGCGAAGAGACGTTGACAATGGCACCGCCGTCGATCATCAGCGGAAGCGAAGCCTGAGTCATCGCGAAGATGCTTTTTGTGTTCAGAGTCATCACTTGATCCCAGAAAGCGTCGTCCATCTCCTCCAT
>DATDHL010000456.1:0-7636 GCA_036521575.1 Edaphobacter sp.
GGAGCCACCCCCAGCTGCACCCCCACCGACACCGCCGCAGCCGCATTCAGCACATTATGCCTCCCCGGAACATGCAGCCGAAACGGCCCCAGCACCAGCCCTTTATAGTTCACCTCAAACCGCGAGTGACAACCCTCTTCACGTGGGAGCAGCTGCACCTTGAAGTCCGCGTCCTCACTCTCCCCATAGGTGTAAACCCTGCGCCGAACCCGCACCAGCACAGCCCGCAGCAGCTCATTATCCACGCAAGCCGTCGTGGCCCCATAGAACGGCACCCGATCCATGAACTCCACAAACGCACCCTCGACATCCGCCATATCGCGATAGCAGTCCATATGCTCGCGATCAAGATTTGTCACCACCCCCAGCACCGGCGACAGCTTCAAGAACGAACGGTCGCTCTCATCCGCCTCCGCCACCAGGTATTGCGAATTCCCCAGCCGAGCATTCGACCCCAGCGCATTCACCCGGCCCCCCACCACCACCGTAGGATCCAGCCCACCTCCAGCCAGCACTGCCGCAATCATCGAAGTCGTCGTAGTCTTCCCATGCATCCCAGCCACGGCGATTCCATACTTCAGCCGCATCAACTCCGCCAGCATCTCCGCCCGCTGAATCACCGGAATCTTCCGCGCCCGAGCCTCCACCACCTCAGGATTGTCCCGGCTCACCGCCGAGCTGGTCACCACAACATCACTAGCCGCCGCATTCGCCGCAGCGTGGCCCTCGAACACTCGAGCACCCATCCCCACCAGCCGGTCCGTCACCGCCGACCGCCGCAAATCACTCCCCGAGACCGAATACCCCATCGTCAGCAGAATCTCCGCGATCCCGCTCATCCCAATCCCGCCAATACCAATAAAGTGAATCCGCTGCGAAGGCGCAAACAAAAAGTGTCCAGGAACAAACATATCTTTCAAAGATATCAGCGCTAACTGTTGACAGTGTCGCAGCCGTCGCCGTTGCTCTTGTCTTTTGTTTGTCATCCCCGCAGCGGGATCTGCTTCTGTCGTTGCTGTTGCCTGTTCTCGTCCCACCCAGCCGAACCCTTGTCCTTTACCCAACAAAACAAAGCCCTTCCCGACAACCTGAATCACCATTCATTTTTGTGCAACAAATCTAGAACCTTCGTGTCTAATATACTGAGTGCCTGATCCGCAGAACGAAGCGGGCAGGAACCTCCGCCGTCGTCCTCGAAGCCCTTTATTTTTCAGGGCAAACGAAGGCCGGTCGGCAAAGGGACCGAATGAACTTCTCCCGTCATCTCAAAGCAATACTCGGCACCGCAGCTCTTGCAGGTGCGCTCTTTGTGGCTCCATCCAAAGCTCATGCCCGGGTCTTTGTTTCCGTTGCTATCGCACCCCCGGCCATCCCCGTCTACGCCCAGCCCATCGCCCCCGACGACGGATACATCTGGACCCCCGGCTATTGGGCCTGGACCGACCAGGGCTACCAATGGGTCGATGGCGCCTGGGTTCTCCCACCTTATGAGGGAGCTCTCTGGACCCCCGGCTACTGGGGATACGAACCCAGCGGCTACCTCTGGAACGCCGGCTATTGGGGCCCCACCGTCGGCTACTATGGCGGCATCAACTACGGCTTCGGCTACTTCGGTACCGGCTTCTACGGCGGTTACTGGGGAGGCGGACACTTCTGGTACAACCGTCCTTACAACAACATCGCCTGGGGTCATGGATTCCACAACGTCTATAACACTCCTGTCCATGGCTTCGACGGCCGTCCCGGAGGCAACAGCTGGACCAATCACGCCAACAACGGCAATCGTGGCTCTTTCATGGCAGCGAACGCGAACCACGGCGGCAACAACTTCGCGCAGCGTAGCTCTGGCTTCAACGAGAATAGCAACCGGCCAGCTTATAACGGCGGCGCCAACACGCAACGCAACTTCGCCGGTAACAACTACGCCAACACACAACGTAGCTTTGCCAGCCCAAGCCAGGGCAGCAATTACTCACAACCCCATGCCGGCTACAACAGCTATAACGGCAACGGCTTCCACGGAAATGCCGCGAACGCCAACAACTCTCGCCCGAGCATGCCATCCGGCAACTACCACGCCAGCATGCCATCCGGCGGTAGCTTTCACGGCGGCAATATGAGCAACAACGGAAGCAGCTTTCACGGCGGTAATATGGGCAACGGCGGTAGCAGCTTCCACGGCGGCGGGGAATCCCATGGCGGTGGAGGCGGCGGCCACGGACACCGCTAAACTCCAGTAAATTAAAATCCAATGGGCTGAGGAATCATCCTCAGCCCATTTCTTTTGTCCCGTAAAACCCAGCGCGCGACCCGCCTGACATCCGACACTTGATACCTGATACCTGATACCTTGCAACACAACTCGCCAGCTACTCCGTGTCCCCGTCAAGCACCAGCTATCTGAGCCCAAGAAAAAAACCCCGGGACAAACCCGAGGCTTTCGTTCCGCGCCAAATCGGTGCAATCGGTGCAAATCGGTGTTAAGGAGACTCTGAATAAGTTCCAATCCGAATCCGTCTTGAAAGGGCGCGGCTTCAGCCGCCGCAAATTCCCCCCAAAGCTGAGGCTTTAGCCCCTGAGAGAATGCTTCTCTTTGTCAAACCTTGTCGGCTCATGAGGCTTGTTCAGAGCTTCCTTAAGCCTTTAGCTTAGCCCACCGGAGATAACCAGGCTCTGCCCCGTAATCCACGCCGAGTCAGGCGAAGCAAAGAACACCGCCGCAGGCGCAATGTCCTCAACCTGCCCAATCCGGCCAAGTGGAGTCTGAGCTTCAATCTGCTTACGGAATTCGCTCTCGGTGAATCCTGCCGTGTGCACGCCCTCCGTCTCCACCATCCCCGGATTGATTGAGTTCACACGAATCTTGCGCGGCCCCAATTCATTGGCGAGCACCTTGGTAGCAGTATCGACAGCTCCCTTGGTTGCGCTGTAAACCGTAGAGGTCGGAGGAGCAAACGTGCTGGCCACCGAGCTGATGTTGATGATGCTGCCACCGTCAGGCCCAAAGTAGTCGGCCGCCGCCTTTGAAGCGAAAATGAGGCCCAGAACATTGGTATTGAACTGCTTGTGGAAGTGCTCTTCCGTCACGCTCTCAATCGGAGAGAACTCATAGATGCCGGCGTTGTTCACCAAAACATCGAGCGCACCAAACGCTTTCTTGGCCTCTGAAAAAAGGCGGTCAATCTCAGCCGGCTTGGCCACATCAGCCTGCACCGCAACGGCCTTACCACCCTTGCCTGTAATCTCGTTGACGACGCGATCCGCACCTTCTTTGCTGGAAGCGTAGTTGACCACAACCGACGCACCTTCGTCCGCCAGATGCTTTGCAATCGAAGCGCCTATACCCTTCGAAGCGCCCGTAACGATTGCGACCTTACCCTTAAGTTTGCTCATGTCCTCTCCATCCGATATGTCGATAATTCGACAATCATCTAATTGATGGATGGCCAATCGAAAGGATTCACGATCACGTTTTAAATCTGAGCAAGCCGTTCGAGATATGCCTTCAAAACATCGCGACGAAGCGAGTAGTTGGCGAACTTCCCTTCCCGTCGAACATCGATAAGCCCAGCATTCTCAAGCTCTTTCATATGATGCGAGAGCGTGGCCGCACTGATCGGCATGCAGCTCTTGATATCGCCGCAAGGGCAACACGTATCAGCCTTGCCAAGCTTCTCCAGAATCTCGTAGCGGCGCGGATCAGCCAGCGCACGAGAGATCAGCGCATGTTGCCGTTCGCTAAGCGAGATGTGTTTCGACGGTGCCACAAGACTATCTTATTGGATGCTCCATCGACCACTCGGAATCAAACGCAAGCAGCTGCAAGCAGCAAAACAAAAGGCGCACCCGAAGATGCGCCTCTGTAAGTCAGTCAGAATGGTTTAGGCTTCGCTGCTTGGAGCTTCGTCACCAGGATTCTGCTCTTCAAGCTGCTTCTGCAACTCCTCACGCTTCTTGGTGCGAGCGTCAGCGCGCTTCTGAGCTTTCTCGTTCAGCTCATGCTCAGCACCGAGCAACTCGATGAACGCCATCTCGGCAGCGTCGCCCTTGCGAGCGCCCGTGCGAGTAATCCGCGAGTAGCCGCCATTGCGTGCCCCATAACGCGGAGCAACAACCGCAAAGAGACGGTCAACCGACTCAGGCGTCATCAGGTAAGCAGCAGCCTGCCGACGAGCATGAACGTCACCACGCTTGCCCAGCGTAATCATCTTCTCGACGATCGGACGCGTAGCCTTGCACTTGGTGATGGTGGTCTCGACTCGATCCATCACGATGATGGAGGTGACCAGGTTGCGGAGGACGGCTCGGCGATGGCTCGTGTTACGTCCCAGTTTGTATCCTGCATTGCGGTGGCGCATAGTATTTTTCTGGGCCGGAGCCCATCTCCTTGATTGATCTCGTTGGCTAAGCTCTTGAGCCTCGCCCTACTGCTGTTGCATGGCGAGGACGTCCGAGAAGAACGTCCCCGCCCGTATTACAAGTTAGAAGTTCTCTTGCTCGTTCGGAAGCTCGAGGTCCTCATCTTCATCCTCGTCGTCGTCATCGTCGAAGTTGCCGAAGCTGGCGGCGAGCGTCGCGGCCGGCAGCACAGACGTTGGTCCGGGCTGCGGGTTGCCGTTCTCGTCGATCTTCATGCCCAGCGAAAGGCCCATCTGCGCAAGGATCTCCTTGATCTCATTCAGCGACTTGCGGCCGAAGTTCTTCGTCTTCAGCATCTCAGCTTCAGTCTTCTGGATGAGCTCGCCGATGGTGGCGATATTTGCATTCTTCAGGCAGTTGTAGCTGCGAACTGAAAGCTCAAGCTCTTCAACGGAGCGGTTGAGATTCTCGTTACGCAGAGCCGGTCCATCATGCACGTCGTGACCGGTCTCCATCTCCTCTTCAAAGTTGATGAAGATGGTCATGTGGTCCTTCAGCAGCTTCGCCGAAAGTCCGAGCGCGTCCGCCGGAAGCACGGTACCATTGGTCCAGATCTCGAGCGTGAGCTTGTCATAGTCGGTGATCTGACCGAGACGCGCCGCCTCAACGAGATAGTTGACCTTACGCACGGGAGAGTGAACGCTGTCGACCGGAATGAAGCCTAGGCCAAGGTCCGCGTCGAAGTTCTTGTCAGCCGAGATATAGCCACGGCCACGCTTCAGACGCATCTCCATGTCGATCTTGCCGCCCTCAGAGACGGTGCAAATATAAACATCCTTGTCGAGAATCTCGACGTCGCCATCGGCCTCGATCGAGCCCGAGGTCACAACGCCAGCCTGATCAGCGCGCAGGTAAAGAGCCTTCGGACCATCGCCATTCAGCTTGAACGGAATCTGCTTCAGGTTCAGGATGATGTCGGTCGCATCTTCAACAACGCCAGTGATCGACTGGAACTCGTGCAGCACGCCCTCAATGCGGACGGCGGTTACAGCTGCGCCCTCAATCGAGGACAGCAGAGTGCGGCGAAGAGCGTTGCCAATGGTCGTACCGAAGCCACGCTCAAAGGGCTGCGCGGAAAACTTCCCGTACTTGTCGGTGAGTGTTTCGCTATCAACTGCAAGGCGCTTGGGTTTCTGAAAACCTCTCCAAAGCATGTGTTTCTCCTTTATCCGTCCTGGCCGCGAAGCATTCTGCGGTCGGCGGGTGGTTCAGTTACGGTTAGGTTGTGGGTTACAAAATGGCCATCACGCCGCGGCGAACAGGAAGCACGATGCTTCGTGCCGCCGCGGCATGACAACCAAAACTTGACTCTTACTTCGAGTACAGTTCGACGATCAGCTGCTCGTTGACCGGCAGGTTGACGTCCTCGCGCTTCGGCAGAGCAAGAACCTTGCCCGAGAGGTTGTCGCGATTAATGTCGAGCCACTGCACAGCGCGCTGTCCGCTGGCAAAGTTCTTCGACTCTTCCAGAATGACCAGGGCCTTCGAGCCCTCGCGGATCGCGATCTCGTCGCCAACCTTGCACTGGAACGACGGAATGTTGACCTTGCGGCCGTTGACCTGAACGTGACCGTGACGCACAAGCTGACGAGCCTGACGGCGGCTCAGCGCAAAGCCGAGACGGTAAGCAACGTTGTCGAGGCGCGTCTCAAGCTGCTGCAGAAGCAGTTCGCCGGTAACGCCGGTCTTGTTCGAAGCCTTCTGGTAGTAGGCGCGGAACTGCGTCTCGAGCGTGAAGTAGATGCGCTTTGCCTTCTGCTTCTCGCGGAGCTGCAGACCGTAGCCGACAACCTTCTTCTGCTTCTTGGACTGGCCGTGCTGTCCTGGGGGGAAGTTGCGCTTCTCAACCGGGCACTTCTCGGTGAAGCACTTCGCGCCCTTGAGGAAGAGTTTCGTACCGTCGCGGCGGCAAAGGCGGCAGACGGGTCCTGTATAACGTGCCATTTTCTAAATCTCCTGACTTCGGTTGTCGATCGCTTTACACGCTGGCTGCGCTTCATCACGATCCGGTTTCTTGTTACTTACGGCTTAGACTGTTTAGTCGGCCAATAATAGAGCTTCACATGGTGAACGGTGCGATTATCCTCACTGTTCGCATCTTGCGCTCCGAGATTCAATATCTCATCGAGTTCATTACCAGCCCATGCTGGCGTGAAAAGATGTTCATGTTCGGAAACTTCAGGCTGACCTTCGAGGAAACCCAGAACATCTCGCAGTTTCTGGATTCCCTCTTGGTCTGCGTGAATGAAAACTTCATCCCCGTCCTTGCCTGTCTCTATGTGCAACATAGAAGATCAGACGCGGCGGCGCTTCGGCGGACGGCAGCCGTTGTGCGGCATCGGCGTAACGTCGCGGATCGAGCGAACCTCGATACCAGCCGTGGCGAGTGCGCGGATTGCAGACTCGCGACCCGAACCGGGACCCGAGACGCGCACATCGACCGAGCGGAGACCGTGGTCGCGAGCCGCGTTGGCCGCACCGACAGCAGCCTGCTGCGCAGCAAACGGGGTTCCCTTGCGGGAGCCGCGGAAGCCGAGCGAACCGGAGCTCTTCCAGCTGAGCGTGTTGCCCGTCTGGTCGGTGATGGTAACAATCGTGTTGTTGAAAGAAGCCTGGATGAAAACGAGACCGTACGGAACGTTCTTCCGTTCGCGCTTCTTGAACTTCTTGTTCTTGCCAGCCTTGCCGGTAGCAGCTTTGTTCTGAGTCTTCGCCATGGCTTATTTCGTCGCTTTCTTCTTACCGGCGACAGTGCCCTTGCGTGGGCCCTTGCGGGTACGAGCGTTGGTGTGGGTGCGCTGGCCGCGAACCGGAAGCGAGCGGCGGTGGCGAAGACCACGGTAGGACTGGATTTCAATCAGGCGCTTGATGTTCAGCGAGACGTCCTTGCGGAGGTCGCCTTCGATCTGGCCCTCCTGCTCAATGACGTGACGGATGCGGTTCAGCTGATCCTCGTCGAGCGTCGCGATCTTGGCCAAAGGATCGATTTCTGCCTTCGCCAGGATCTTCGCAGCGCGCGAGTTGCCAATCCCGAAGATGTAGGTGAGTCCGATTCGTACCTGCTTGTTGTTCGGTACGTCGACTCCAGCAATACGTGCCATGAGTTTCCTTTTCGTTGGGCCCCGGAAGCTTCGCCACGGAGCGGGTGATTGGTTTACGGCAGAGTCCGCAGGGTTCAACGCAAGCCTTGACTTCGGCTAACTAGCCCTGCGGGGCC
>DATDHL010000457.1:0-10769 GCA_036521575.1 Edaphobacter sp.
TTGAATGTCTTTTTCTACCGTGCGTTCCCGTCAAGGATCGTGGTCGCAGGTTGCGAGCCACAATTATGTTTGCCGTGCTGGCATGCATCTTTCCAATTCAATTGGATGCTGCCCCATTCGCAAATCAAGTCCGAAGAATCCTGATTATTTACGAGACGGACCCCTCTGCACTGGCATTCCGCCTTATCGATCCTCAACTGCGAGCCACGCTCGATGAAGAATCGCCTTACCTCGTCGAACTCTATACCGAGTCCATGGAGACAGGTCTATTCCCAGATGAGGCTTCACAACAGCAGATTCGGCAGACATATATTCGCAAATATAAAGATCGGAAACTCGATCTCATCATCGCTGCAGGACCGTCTCCTATTCAGTTCATGGTTGAATCACACGGAGCTTATTTCAAGGACACGCCGGTCGTCTTCTGTGGCGCGACAAAAGAAGAGGCAGGCAATCCCCGATTCGACTCTCACTTTACAGGTGTTTGGCTCGTCAGAGAGCCCGAGAAGACCGTAGAGGCTGCCTTGCGTTTACTGCCGACTAGCAGACATCTCGTCGTGGTCGGGGGCGCCGGACTGTACGACAGAGAGCTTGAGGCCACTGTCAAAAAGAGTCTCACCAGTTACGAAAATAATCTCGAAATAACCTATCTAACCGACCTGGCAATGCCAGCGCTTCTTGATCGATTGAAAGAACTCCCGCGCGACACGATTGTCCTATTTACTTCTCTCGAACGAGATGCGGCAGGAACGTACTTTCCAAGAGCCACCTCCCTGGAGATGCTGACCAATGCGGCCCGCGCACCGGTCTTCGTCCTGTTCGACACTCTTATGGATCACGGCGCAGTGGGCGGCTACGTGAGTAGCTTTGCAGGTCAGGGCCGCGAGGCAGGCAAGATAGCATCCAGAATTCTCGGCGGTGAAAAACCGCAGAACATCCTCGCCGTAGCGGGCACCAATGCCTTTATCTTCGATTGGCGCCAACTACACCACTGGGATGTCCTGGAATCAAACATCCCTCCTGCAGCAACGCTTTTGCATCGGCCGCCTACCGATTGGGAAAAATACAAATACAAAATCATTGCCGTCCTCGTGTTTCTCGCTGCGGAAACTGCTCTGGTATTTCTTCTCATCTGGCTGATCAAACGAAGAAACAGGGCACAGCAGCTTTTGGAGCGGCAGTTGGTCCTGGAGGAAATCTCTCATCTGAACCGTGTAGCTTCGATGGGTCATATGGCTGCCTCCCTTGTACACGAGTTAGCCCAGCCCTTGGCGGCCATCCTCGGCAATGCACAGGCAGCCGAACGCCTCATATCCAGACCTTCGCCTGACCTCATGGAGGTCAGGGCAGCTCTCATCGATATTCGAGAGGATGACAAACGGGCTCGATCTGTGCTGGATAACATGCGCGCACTCTTCAGAAAACAAACGATCGCTCGCCATGAAGTCGATCTCAATGAAATCGCGACTGGCGTAATCCGAATGGTGAGGAAAGACGCACTGCTACGCGGTATCGATCTACGGTTAGTGCTTTCGGTTAGCGCGCCCAAGGTACTGGGCGATGACATCCCGCTGCAACAGGTCATCTTGAACTTGATCAACAATGGCATGGACGCTATGCAATGCCTACCGGAAGCAAGAAGAATCCTGACCGTGACAACGTGCATTGGAACAGACACGAAATGCGGAATGATCCTGGTGGAGGACAATGGCCCGGGAATCGCCGAAAAAGACAAGATGAAATTGTTTACGCCGTTCTTCACAACCAAAAGCGAAGGCCTTGGCATGGGCTTGTCGATCTGCCGGTCCATCCTCGACTCCCTCGGAGGCCGGATCACCTTCGATAACCGGTATGAAGGTGGATCGATCTTTAGAGTCGAATTGCCACTGGCATTGACGCGCAATCTTTTTGCATACGCTTCCTAATTGCTGATTGGACTAAGGTCCAATTGCCGCCCACGACAAAGATTTCTATAGTTAGCGCGGCTTCAACTCAGCTCTGGCACGAACCTCAGCGGAGATTTCCTCACGGTCAGCCGTGGACCAGGCCCCTGTTAGTCCCGTTCAGCGGCATCAGCGAACGGAGGATTAGATAAAAGGAGGATCGGATGAAACAGTACCGTATCAGACGCGAAGTTTTTACCTTTTTCGCTTTTATATTTGCCAGCGTTCTCGCGTTGCACGCACAGGAGGCGGCGGCAGGACCTACAGTCCCTGTACGAATGACGGTAACCGCGTCTGTCCTGAACGACAGACGCATGCCCGATATAACTCAAAATGATGTGTCAGTGAGGCAGCGCAGAGATACTTTGAAAGTGACCAAATGGGAGCCCGCACGTGGAGCTGCAGCTGGACTCGATCTGTTCATCCTCATCGATGACGCTTCCGATACGAGCCTCGGATCGCAGCTCAACGATTTACGTGCCTTCATTAACGCTCAACCACCGTCTACGTCAGTAGGTGTGGGCTTTATGCGAAACGGCACGGCTCAAATCGCACAAAATTTTACGACAGATCATGCGCAGGCGGCTAATGCATTGCGACTGCCTCTGGGTAATGCTGGCGCATTTGGGAGCCCTTATCTCTCCGCGAACAACCTCATGAATCGCTGGCCTCAACATACCAACCGCCGCGCGCTTGTCCTGATAACGGATGGAATCGATCGGGCCCGCCGCACAACAGGCGGCAATCGTGGTCTCAACACAATCCCGGACGCGACGACTACAGCCACGATCGCACAGCGAACGGGAACCCTCGTCTACGCGCTATACACTCCGGGTGTGGGGCACATGCGTCGGAACTTCTGGGAAGCGACTAACGGTCAGAACGCCATTGCCCGTTTGTCGGATCAAACCGGAGGCGAGGCCTTCTTCCTCGGACTTCAGGCTCCGGTCAGCTTCAGGCCATTTCTGGATCGTCTCCAAACTGCCCTCGATAACCAGTTCCTCCTGGAGTTCAGCGCACGGCCTGACAGGAGAGCGGGTTTGCGGTCGTTCAATATAAGCACCGAGGTGGCGGGCGTAGAACTGATATCTGCCGACAGCGGTTGGGTTCCTGCGGCGGGAGAAAGATGAACAATATGCGATGCTCATGCAGTTTTCTTACGACCAGAAGACTGCATGAGCAGAGATCGTGTCTCGTGCGTTGGACACGCAGCCTTAACAACATGGTGAAAGGTGGTATGACATGAAAGCAATCAAGGGAATCCTAATAGCTTGCATCATCGCTTTACCGTTTCTGGCCGCGCAGTCCGCGTCTGCGAAAGACCCGAAGCCTAGCGATAAGGAACTCAATCTCCAGGCATACGAGAAGCTTCTCAGATCCGACGTCACTGCTAAGAGGGATGTAGTCGTCAAGGCGATCATGCAGTTGAGCGACAGTGAATCCCAGGCATTTTGGCCCATTTACAAGGAGTATGAAACGGAGCGAGCAAAGCTTGATGCAGCTGAAGCTCAGTTAACCAGCGATTACTCCAGACAATATCAGGGCATAACAGACAATCAGGCTGATCAAGTGATGAGTAAATCGCTTGAATTGGAAGCACAGCGCGCCGAACTGAGGAAGCAGTATTACGGCAAGATGAAGAAGGCCGTGTCAGCAACAATCGCCACCAAATTCTTCGAAGTCGATAGCCAGATGCAGCATATCTACGACCTTCAAGTGTCTTCGAAGCTGCCAGCAAACCAATAGTGATCGACGCGGGATCAACCCACAGCCACGTTAAGGCAGGAAGGATCTGAGAGATGACAAAGTTATTGCAATTCCGTAAAGGTTCGGCAGCCACGCTTCTGCTTCTATGCGCTGCGGCGGCCATGCCGGCACAACAAAATATGGTTACGGTTCCAGCCGGAACCCGGCTCGTAGTCCGCATGGTCGATGGGATATCAGGGGGCAACAGTCGCGCGGGCACTTTGTTCACCGCCCGCCTCCAGGGAAACCTCACGGTCGGAAACAGAACTGCCGCACCGGATGGATCGACGGTCTTTGGCCGAGTCATTGCTTCAAGTGGTGCTAGCCGCGTGGCCGGGAGGTCGGAGCTGTCGCTGGAATTGACCGACATCCAGGTCAACGGCACACGCTTCCCGATCCTCAGCAACGACTACAGCGTGCAGGGCGGCAATGCACTCGGCGGAACCGCGAGGCGCACCGCAAGTGGAGCTGGTCTTGGAGCTGTAATCGGTGCGATCGGGGGAAACGCTGGACGGGGAGCGGCGATTGGTGCTGCGACCGGAGGCGGAGCTTCCCTGATCATGAGGGGCGAACAGATCAACATTCCCAGTGGGACGTTGCTCGAATTCCGCTTGCAGCAACCAGCTTCTCTACCGGGCCGGTAAGACTGAGCCGACAAAATACAACGCAGGAGACATCCAAATGAGTGCTGAGCCCCGGCAAGGTTTTAAATCATCCATCCTGTTCGCAATTCTGCTGATAGTCCTTGGAATACTCGCAATAAGCCTGCCGGCGCTTGCCTCAATTGGAGTCGCAAGAGTGCTCTCGTGGCTGATTCTCATCGAGGGTATTGTTCAGTTAGTGGATGCATTCAAGTCCGAAGGTGCCGGGCGCAAGATTTGGAAGCTCCTGATCGCCATTCTGTATATCGCGGTAGGAGTCTACCTCCTCGTGCATCCCTTGATAGGGCTTGCCGGTCTAACCCTCCTGCTCGCAATGTTTTTCTTTGTTGAAGGTATTACGGATATTGGCACTTTTATCTGGACACGCAAGATTCATGGGTCCGGATGGCTGCTCTTTCATGGACTCATAACTCTTCTTCTGGGCATCATGATATGGAAGCATTGGCCCGTCAGTTCTCTTTGGGCATTGGGGACTCTGGTTGGTATCAGCATGCTTATGACCGGCATGACTCGTCTCATGATGGCCACAGCGCGTAAACCAGTCGACGCCCCAGCGTAACCCTCTTCTACCTTAGTCAAGTCATCCGTTAGGACTCACACCAGTACAAGTCTGAAAGAGTCCTGCCGAACAACCGGACGAAATAAGCATCCAGACGAAGGGCGAAATGACACGTGCGCAAAAGCAACACTCCGAAAAGACACAAATCTGCACATCCTCCCCAGAGCATCCTTTGATAGCCATTATTGAAGCTCCCTCCAGACGGCGCTTCCTGCAAACCACTCTAAGTGGAACTTTGGCGGGCATGTTCACGACAGGCGCGATAGAGTCTGTGTTCCCAGCTCAGGCGCTCGCGCAACAAATCGCGAACCCCGCTGCCGCTCTGCAGGAACTGATGGACGGCAACAAACGCTTCACTTCAAACAACCTGACTCATTGCGAAAAAGATCTCGCAATTCTGAGGCAGCATACAGAAGACAAACAGGAACCATTTGCCGCTGTCCTCTCTTGTGCCGACTCTCGCATGCCAATCGAGTTGATCTTCGATCAGACCATCGGTCACATCTTTGTTGTCCGTGTAGCCGGCAATCTTGTCTCTCCCGAGATCATCGCCAGCCTCGAATTCGGCGCTGCGGTATTAGGCACAAAGGTGATCCTTGTACTCGGGCACTCTGGGTGCGGAGCAGTAAAGGCCACCATCGCTGGAACCGAAGTTCCCGGACAGATCAGTGCACTCTTCCCGAGCATACGACCAGCCGTTGACCAGGCAGGCAAGGATCTCGTGGCCGTTACCAAAGCGAACGCAAAGATCCAGGCCGCGCTCCTCCGAGATGGCTCGACCGTCATCTCAGGGATGGTGAAAGAAGGCAAGGTAAAGGTTGTCGCCGGATACTACGACCTCGGTTCTGGCGCTGTAACCATGGTGGACTAGATCGAGACCTCGCCGACCGCAAATGCTGCGGCTGCTTCCAGCTTTAGTGCTGGGCCCGCAGCAACGCGATGACCTGCTCAGCGTGCACCACTCCAACAAGGCGATTCTCCCGATCGACGACAGGCAGCGAATGCAGGTTGTACTTATCGAAGAGTTCAGCGACCTTACGACCATGTGCCTCTGCATCACAGGTAACAAGATGGCCATGCGGTAAATCTTTAAGCGCAGACTCAGAAGCCGCCAACAGCAACCGTGCAACCGGGATAATCCCGGTGATGCGTTCCTCAGGATCAAGCAAGTAGACATCGGTGATGATTTCGATATCGCCTTCGAAGTCGCGGAAGGCTTGCACCGCCTCACCCACGAAGGCCGTCGCAGGCAATGCAATATATTCGGTGGTCATCCGTCCTGCAGCAGAATCCCCCTCAAACTCGAGCAGTTCCTCAACCTCTTGACGCTCCTCGGGATCCATCTCTTCGAGAATCGCCTCAGACCGCTCTTCAGGCAGTTCGGCGAGCAGATCGGCAGCAGCCCCGGGGTCCATCTCCTCGACAATGCCCGCGATCTGCTCGGAATCAAGCGACTCAATAAGCGACTGCTGCATCTTCGGCTTGATCTCTTCTAACGCCTCGGCAGCAACCTCCTCATCCAGGCTGATAAAGAGTGCCTGGCGTTCCGCAGGGGCCAGTTCTTCCAGAATGTCGGCAATATCGGACGGGTGCATCTGCGACAGCCGATCCTGGTCGATCTTTAGCCGCACCCGACGTTCGGGATCAATCAGGTCGACAAAATCCCATGGAATAACGCTGGGACTGAACCGGCCAGCGAGCTTGTCTACGGTGGCCGCAGGCAAACCTTTCAGCAGACGTCGTACCGCTCCCCTCATCCCGACCTCAACCTCGGCGATACGCAGCGACAGATCGGAACTATCGTCCTGAACCTGCTCCCAGGCGAGATTCACATCATTAACGCGAACAACCTTGCGTCCATGAACGTCGATAATCTGCTGATCGAGCAGGTCGCGCTCAAGCAGAAGATAGGTCTCATCGTCCGACAGCAGTGCAGGGCTGGCTCCCTCTCGAAGCTGAATCGCACCCCCCGCGGTATGGCAAAGTTCCTTGACATGAACGAAGGAGGGCCGATCACCGCGCTTGCCAGAGACCAGCTTCAGAACAAGCCCGTAGACGTGCGACGCATTCACCGAAGGAGCGACGGCAAACTCACGCACATGGCCGATTGCGCTCCCCGTCGCATCCACCACCGGAACACCCATCAACGAGGCAATGCTCGTCGTCTTGTGATTGCTATGTTTGGTCACGGTCGGGTTTTCCTACCAGACCTTACATACTTGCGCTTTTACCATCGCCTGTCCAGCCTTGCAGCTAAACGCATTGGCAAACTGAGGCATATTCGTCACAATCCCATTGATCCGCGCAAAGCCCGGCGAGTGCGGATCGGTAAGCGCCTGCAGTCTGCTGTTGGCCTCGCGCGTATTCTCACAAGCCCACTGGGCAAACCCGATAAAGAACCGCTGATCAGGCGTAAAACCCTCCTCCGGCTTCAGGTCCATCCCAGCCGTAGCCTTCTTCCATGCAATGTAAGCAATCAGCGTCCCGCCAAGATCGGCTACATCCTCGCCGCTGGTGAGCTTACTATTGATGTGGATATCATCGACCACAACATACGTGGCGAACTGATCACGCAGGCAGTTGATGCGGTCCTCAAACCCCTTGGCATCCTCCTTAGTCCACCAGTCCTTCAGATTGCCTTGCGCGTCGTACTGTCGCCCTTCATCATCAAAGCCATGCGTAAGCTCATGTCCAATCGTTGATCCCGTATTGCCATAGTTAGGAGCGTCATCGAGCTTCGCGTCGTACAGCGGAGGCTGCAACACCCCGGCGGGAAAATTAACATCGTTCATCTGCGGATTGTAATAAGCGTTGACGGTGGGCGGGGTCATGTCCCACTCATCACGATCCACCGGCTTGCCGACCTTAGCCCAGTCACGAGCAGTCTCAAAATCAGTCGCGCGAACAGTATTACCGAAGTAGTCACCCGCCTTAATCGTCAGCGAGGAGTAGTCTCGCCACTTTTCCGGATACCCAATCTTGTTCCGAACCGTATGCAACTTACGCAGAGCCTCAGCCTTCGTCGCAGGACTCATCCAGTCAAGCTGCTCAATCTCGCCCTGCATCGCCTTTTCGATCTGGTCCGTCATCACAACGGTCTTCTGTTTCGTCTCGGGCGAAAAAGTGCGTCGCACGAACTCCTGCCCCAGGGCCTCCCCCAACCCCCGATCAACCTGCCGCACACACCGCTTCCACCGCGGAGGCATCTCCTGTGTCCCGCGAAGATAACGGCTATAGAAGTCGAAGTTCGCCGTCTCAAACGGAGAAGAGAGCGAAGTAGCCGCTGCCGTAACAACGTGAAAACGCAGATAAGCCTTCAGCGCATCGAGCGGCTCGTTCGTAAGCACAGCATCCACAGCCTTCTGAAACTCCGGCTGCGAAAGATTAAGCGTCGTGACGTTAGGAACACCCTGAGCCGCAAGATAATCCGGCCACGAAACAACCGGGCTGCGAGCCGAAAGCTCCGCCACCGTCATCTTGTGGTACTGCTTGTAGGGGTCACGTCGTTCCACACGCGTCAGCGAGGCTTTCGCAAGCGCCGTCTCAATCCGCATGACGATATCCGCGTCCTTTTGAGCCTGGGCAGCCGGAAGCCCGGTAAGCGTCAGGATATGCGCGATATACGCCAGATACTTTTGTCGCGTCTCCTCGCTCTTGGCATCGGTCTTCAAGTAATAATCGCGATCAGGCAGCCCAAGCCCACCGGCGGAGATATCCGCAATCACCTGGTTCGAATCCCCGGGGTCCTGCGTAGAGCCCGCATTGAAGAAGAATGTCCCCCGCGTATGCCGATTCAGCGGCCCCAGGTACGCAATCAGCGCCTTCCGGTCGGAAAGCTTGTCGATCGCAGCAAGCTGAGCCGCCAGCGGAGCAGCCCCAAGATTATCGATCGCAGCCGTATCCATGCACGCCGCAAAATAGTCTCCGATCTTTTGCTGCGTCGGAGTCCGATCAGCAGCCTTGGCATCAGTCTCCAGAATCCCCCAAAGGAATTGCTGGTTGTCATTCGCAAGCTTGCTGTAGACATCCCACCGCGCCTGATCCGCAGGAATCGGATTATTCTTCATCCATCCGCCGCAGGCAAACTTGTAGAAATCCGTACAGGGGTCGACCGACTTTTCCATCGCACTGAGATCCAGACTCGGCGAATAAGGCATGGCCTGCAGGGGTTTAGCGGCCGGCGCCTGTTGGGCAAAAGCCGTAGCAGAAGCAAAAAAAAGGACAAAAAAAGGGGCGAAGGCAACTCGCATTGCAATATTCCTCGTCTTCGCATGGTAGCTCACCAAATCGGCGATTTGGCCGATGTTGGGGCAAGGTGGTAAGAATGTGCTGTAAACGGAGGCGATCTTGGGAAAAAAGATGAAGCGACCATCCTTGACTTTCGACGCTCCCACAAGCACACTGCCATCATCGCTGGTGTCTGCCGTTGACGACTGGCATACAGTAACTGCAAGGACAGCATTGGCCGACTCAACGACAAGCCGTATGACCTTCACTCTTGACTCGTCCCTCGACAGCGTCAACAAGATTGAGCAGACCGCAGAACAATACGCTACGCGCGCGGGGTTTGACGAAGACACCATCCCACATATCGCCATGGCCGTACGCGAGGCAGCCGTCAACGCCGTCCTCCACGGTAATGCCTACGACCCCCACAAACACATCACCGCGGCCTTCGAGACAACCTCCGACACCCTTGTCATTCGCATTGCCGACCAAGGTCCGGGGCTCGACCCCGACACTTTGCCCGACCCCCTCGCGCCAGAAAACATCCTTCGCGGCTCCGGTCGTGGCATCTTTCTGATACGAGCCTTCATGGATGAGGTACACTTTCGGCAGCTACACCCAGGCACCGAGCTCACCCTCATCAAGCATCGCACACCCGCGCAGTCGGGGACCTAAGGAGAAGACGACAAATGAGCATGAAAGTATCTACTCGCCAAGTGGACGGCATTACCATTCTGGACCTTAGCGGCCGCATCACCCTCGGCGAAGGCAGCGTAACGATTCGCGATGCCGTTCGCGACGTGCTGGCCAAGGGCTCCAACAAGATTTTGCTGAATCTCGGCGATATCAATTACATCGACAGCTCGGGCATCGGCGAGCTGGTCAGCGCCTTCACCACCGTCAAAAACAGCGGCGGCGAGCTGAAGCTCCTCAACCTGACCAAAAAGGTTCACGACCTGCTCCAGATCACCAAGCTGTACACCGTTTTTGACGTAAAGGACGACGAAGCTTCAGCAATCTCCTCATATACGAAGTAACGCCGTCCACCACAAAGCAAGGAGGCCGTCGCTTCGTGCGATGGCCTCTTTTCATTTTTTTTGACCGTTCTGGGAAAGCTTCGCGGCAGGCAAATGTCTAGCGTCTTGCCTCAGCACTGATCTTGCCCACACTGGCGACACTCGTCCCTACTTTTGCTACCTGCGGGGTCACCATCTTACTCGTATCCTTCATCGCCGCAATAGCCTCATCGTAGCGGCCAGCCAGCGAGTTCGCACGAATTCTGGCCATGTCCTCCAGCATCTTCATGCCGTCTTTCAAATAGCTCATTCGGCTGCGCTCATCGTGTCCCCATGTCACTGGGACCTCCTGAATCACATACCTCAGCTTCCGCGCGATAAACAGAATCTCAGGATCGAAACCCCAGCGCTCGATCGTCTGCAACCGGAAGATCACCTGCGCAGTCGACCGCTTAAACGCCTTGAATCCGCATTGCGTGTCCTTAAACGGCAGCCCCATCACCGTCCGTGTAATCCAGTTGAAACACCGTCCGAAAAACTGTCGATACAGCGGCTGATGAATCGTCTGCCGCGTCCGGTCCATCCAGCGCGATCCAATGGCAACATCCGCTCCATC
>DATDHL010000458.1:0-5967 GCA_036521575.1 Edaphobacter sp.
CAGCAGTGCAACCTTGCAGCCATCCAGCAGAGCGACACGCTCGATATGAGGCATCTGCTCAATCCGAGCCGTAGCGCCAAGGATCGCTGAGATATCCTCAACCGTCAGGTGGGTAACGCTAAGCAGAGACCCGGGAGGGTATGTCGAAGTCGACTTAGAAGCCTGCGCCATCGACTTAGTCCACCAGTTCGACCAGCAGAACCTGCTCCTGGCCGTCCACCTCGTTCAACTTCACCTCGATGATCTCGCGGCTGGAGGTAGGAATCGAACGTCCCACAAACGTCGCTTCGATCGGTAGCTCGCGATGTCCTCGATCGATCAACACCAGCAGCTGGACGCTCTTCGGACGCCCCTGATCGAACAACGCATCGAGTGCCGCTCGAATCGTCCTTCCGGTATAGAGCACATCGTCCATCAGGATGATGTCTCGGCCTGTTACGTCGAATCCGATGGCTCCTGCCGCCACCGTTGGCCTTGGCCCATCGGTCGTCAGGTCATCGCGATAGAAGCTGATATCGAGCACGCCCGTATCCACCGGATGCTTCTCGATTTTGGCAATCAGATCGCCGATCCGTTTCGCGAGCGGAATCCCACGTCGTTTGATTCCCACAAGACCGAGGTTGGCGCCGCCGTCATTCTTTTCGACGATTTCATGGGCGAGCCGCACCAGGGTTCGTTCAATTTCAGAGGCCGACATAAGACGGCCCTTCTCACGCAGCTTCGGTTTTCCGGTCTCTGTAGTGTCACTCATAACGATCGGCTTGATGATATCAGCAGCGCGCCATCCAAGTCGCAGGACCTGTCCCGATATCCGCACCAAACCTGCTATTTGAAAGGCCAAACTGGCCTTTGAATACAACCTGGCAAGGCATGTCTTATAGTTTCTGTCGGTGTCTTCCCCAAGTCCGTCGCGCCGACTCGCCGAGCGGGCGCAACGTTATGTCCAGTAAGGAGCCAGTAATGCAGAGCAATCACCCCCAGTCAAAGGAATCCGTAAGCCGCCGTTCCTTCTTAGGCGCTGCAGCCGCAGCTATCAGCACCGGAGCCGTCATGGCTACCCCTTTTGCTGCGGCTCAGAGCAAAAGCGAGATCAGCAAAGGCGAACAGAATCACTCCACCAGCAACCCGGGCCCAATCAACCAATCCATTGCCGCGCAGAACTCCTCTTCCGAAGTACCGCCCGTTACTGACAGAGGTGATGTCGGTCCCTTCTGGTACTCCTTCGACCTTTCTCATCGACGCATTCAGGATGGTGGATGGACCCGGCAGGTCACCGAGAAGGATCTGCCAATCTCAAGAGACCTCGCTGGCGTCAACATGCGCCTGACTGCGGGAGGGTACCGCGAGTTGCACTGGCACACCGCCAATGAGTGGGCCTTCATGATCCACGGCAACGCTCGCGTGACTGTTCTGAACCCCGATGGCACCATCTTCATCGACGACGTCAGCGAGGGCGACATCTGGTATTTCCCGGCCGGCTTCCCTCATTCCATCCAGGGCCTCAGGCCCGATGGCTGTGAGTTTCTGCTCGTCTTCGATGAAGGCGGCTTCTCCGAGTACCAGACCTTCCTGATCTCAGACTGGCTCGCCCACACCCCTCCCGATGTGCTCTCAAAAAACTTCGGACTCCCTCAAGCCACCTTGAAGAGCCTCCCCGACGACGAACTATATATTTTCCAGGGCCAGCTTCCCGGTCCGCTCGAGGACGACAGAAAAGCGGTCGGCGGTAAAGCTGTGGAATCGAAGATCGCTTATACCTTCCGCATGAAAGCCATGAAGCCTACGCTGGAAACGGCAAGTGGCGACGTCCGCGTCGTCGACTCTACTGTCTTCGGCGCCTCCAAGGCGATTGCCAGCGCACTTGTTCGTATCAAGCCCGGTGGTATGCGCGAACTCCACTGGCACCCCAACGCCTCCGAGTGGCAGTACTGGATCAGCGGCTCGGGACGCATGACCGTCTTCGCCTCCTCCGGCAAGGCACGCACCATGAACTTCAATTCCAATGACGTGGGTTTCGTCCCTGCGGTTGCAGGACACTACGTCGAGAACACCGGAACCGGCGATCTCGTGTTCCTGGAGATGTTCCGTAGCAGTACCTACGCCGATGTCTCACTAAACCAATGGATATGGCGGCTCCCGCCACAGATGGCAAGAGAGCATCTCCGGCTCGAAACATCCGATATAGAGAGGATTCCGAACAAGAATAATGCAGTCGTTCCTGCCCAGGGGCCCTAGACCGAAGCCCGCCTACGCGTTCGCAACATCCCGCCCACGGCTCCGCCCAGGGTCGACAGCAGCAGCAACGCTCCTGCCACCATTGCGAATCCGGCGAGTATGATCCCCGCGCGAAACTCTGGCGTATACATGAACCGGATCACCTCAGGAGGTGCTGGATTTGCCGCGGCGGCCTTCTCGATCTGCGCATGAAGCTGCTCGGTCAACTGGGCATCAAATGCGGCCATGCTGTGCAGTCCATAGCGTTCGATTAGTCCCGACACCGCTGACGACACGCCCAGACCTGCTATCAGCCCCAGTCCAGCTACGATTCCAATCCGCGCGCCTATTCCGGCATCCATCAAAGCCAGCGGGCGACGATGTTGGTATAAAGCGACCGTGATGAGCGCCCCGCTGCTAATCCAAAGCACGCAGGGAAGCCATACTGCTGGAACCCGTGCAGCGACGAGGCTTAACACTGCCGCTACGATTGCCACCAGCGCAGCACAACGAATCGCTGTCTTCCACTCCACGGCCTGCGGTCGCGGCGGAGGCAATGTGCCGGTAGTCTCACCGGTCGCGGAAACTGGTTCGTGGTCCAGCAGATAGATCTGCGGCGCGCCACAGTGAGGGCAAAACGGAGCGGCCCCCTCGCCGGCGGGAAGTTCGCCGCCACATCGGTGACAAAACTCATGCATACACTTATGAAGCTACCTGAGCCCACGGGGCGCGGCAAGCGGACGCTCACCGTGAATGTATTTCCAATAACGGCTTGGCAAGCGAGTTACTGCTTGTCGTCGTCACCTACGGTGATGTGTCCTGGCAGGTCCAGGGCTACCAGACCAAATTTCGTGCCGGTGGCCTCTGGCTCCACGGCGACGATGTGTTGGTGCTGCTTCGACCCTGCTTTCAGCTCCACCTTTCCCGATGAGCCCTCGTTCGCAGTCACGTGGTTATCCTTATCGTTGTCGCAGCCAAGTCCATCGGCAGTACGTGTCGGTGATCCTACCGATTTATTGTTCTCGCACTGAATTACGTCGCCGTAACGCGCCAGGGCCGCCCGATAAAATGCCGATACCTTGTCCGGCGCGTCGGACGTGCGGTAGTTCGCAGCCTTTACCCGAAGCTGAAAACTCCCAAAGCTCAGGTTTACATCCGCCGCCCCTTTGTCCTTATCGTTCTTCTTCACGAATTCTGCGCCCGGATAGACTGGCAGCCCGATGCCGGTGATCGCAGCCGATTCGTTTGTCTTTACCTGCATGCCGCCAAAGGGCGTGGCGATCTTTACATTCTCGTTGCCGTCCCGCTTGTTCGAATCGATCTTGCAGCCGTTCATCGCAACCACACCGAGGATCAGTCCAACTAACACAATGCGTTTCACCTGTATTCCCTCCGGCCTATCTATGAAACGATACGCCACTTCCTCCTCCATAGTTCCAGATCCAGCGACCTTACTGCCGCATACTTCCGGATGTGGCTCACTGAGAGTATCCACACTCTACAGCATTGATAAAGTTGATTCACACCGCCACGGCTGGCCTATACTTACTACCAAGCCGGACCACCGGCGATTCTGGAGCCTTTGGTATGGCGCAGCACCAGCCAATCAGCAGATCCACTCCCCCCACTGGGTCCGACATCCCGGACAAGCTCTACTTCCGCATCGGCGAAGTTGCGAAGCTCTGCGATGTCCCGGCCTACGTCCTCCGCTTCTGGGAGAGCGAGTTTCCCCAGCTCAAACCGCATAAAGGCGGTACCGGCCAGCGTCTCTATCGCCGCCGCGATGTCGAGACAGCGCTTCATGTTAAGTCGCTGCTCTACGATCAGGGTTACACCATTCCAGGCGCTCGGCAGGTCATCAAGTCCGAGTTGAAGAAGAAAGAGCCACAGCTTGCTCTCGGCATTGAACCAGCAGCCCCGAGCGTGAATCCCCAGCAGATTCGCAAATTACAGAAAGAGCTTCGTGATCTGCTAGCGATCCTCTCCAAGCCACCCGCCCGCGCAGCTGTTCACACCATCCGCGCCCCGCGTCCCTCTGCACCCCGGCCCACTTCTCCAGGTCGCGCCACGGACAAGCTTTTCGATCTGCCGCCGTTCCCGCCGGGCACCAAAGCGTAACGCGACCGGTATTCACGCTACTGTGCGATCCATCCCGCATGAATTGCCCACAGCGACACCCCCGCGACCGCAATCCACAAGCCGATCCCTTGTAGTAGAGGCCGTATGCCTACTTGCCGCAACGTGCTCCTCGAGATTCCCGTGCCAATCAAAAACAGCACCACCGTAAGCCCCGAGCGGCCAAGGCGACTAAGCGCAGTAAACAACCCTACAGTCTGCGGCAGAAACCGCGGAAGGTAGCTCGCCAGGACCGCAGCTACGCAGAAGTAAAGAATGAACCACGGCCACTGCACCTTCGCCTTGCTCTTTCTGAGCATCGCCGTTGCTATGGTCAGGGGGACAATCCACAGGGCCCGGGCCAGCTTCACCGTCGTTCCGACTGCCAACGCTATCGCACCATACTTTGCTGATGCTCCCACAACGGAGCTTGTGTCGTGAATCGCCAGTGCCGCCCACAACCCAAACTGTGTCTGCGACAGATGCAGATGTAGGCCGATAAACGGAAACAGCAGCAGGGCAATCGAGTTCAGCACAAATACCGTGCCCAGCGAGATGGCCATCTCCTCCTCGTTCGCCTCGAGCACCGGTCCCATCGCGGCAATCGCACTGCCACCACAGATTGCCGTCCCCACACTGATCAACAACGACTGAGTCTTACCCACCTGCAGTATCTTTCCCAGCAACACGCCCAGCGTCAGCGCGAACGCGATACTGAGCGCCGTATAAGCGAAGCCCGACCGTCCCGCGTGAACCACCTCTCTCAGATTCATCCCGAACCCAAGGCACACAACCGACGCCTGCAGCAGGAACTTCGAGAGTTGCCGGCTAGCCGCAGGTAGCGGATGCACCAGCACAAATCCAAATACCAGTCCAAGTGCCAGCGCAAACGGAGGCTCGATCAATCCGCTGGCTGAAACAAGGATCCCGACAAAGAAGAGATTCTGTACCATGACCTCTTGCAAGCATCGGCGCAGGAGCGCTCGAAGTCGAGATGTACTTTTGAATTACTGATAAGTATTCCTTATCGGCCCCATCAGTTCCTCTTGCTATTACTGCACCGAAGCCGCTGCAAAACGTTGAAATGCGGCAGGAGTTCCAACAAGCTCCGTCCCAGCTATCCGCACAAAACTGAAATCCCGCAATATCTCCAATCCTTCGACTGCTATGACTCGAATTGTCCCTAGCCGCGTCACCTTTCCAATGGCCCAGCGCGAGACGAATCCGACACCGAGTTCGGCCTCCACGCCTGAGATGATCGCCTCCGTCGAATCCAACTCCATCGCCACCTTCAGCGATCGCAGCGGCAGCCCTGCAGCCTTCAGAGCTCGCTCTACCACCCGCCGGGATCCCGATCCCTGCTCCCGCAACAGCAGGGGGGCGGTGGTCAGATCTTCCGGCTCAATAGCTCCGGCCTTCGCCCACGCGTGATTCGGGTTCACGATCAACACCATCTCATCGCGGACCATCCGTTCTGTCTTTACATCCCGCCGCATCGCCGGTCCTTCGATAATCCCCAACGCCACCGTCTCTTCCGCCACTGCCTCCACAATCCGCTCCGTATTGCCGCTGACCAGCGAAAGGTGTACATGCGGATACTGCTTCAAAAACGCCCCGAGAATGCGCGGCAGCACATAC
>DATDHL010000459.1:0-1579 GCA_036521575.1 Edaphobacter sp.
GTTCGAAGGGTGCGCGTCCTTCGGCGTCGGTCTTGAGGGTGGTGTCGATGCCGGCCTCGGGGATGCGAAGGGTGACGGGGGCTCCGGCGGCGGCGCCTTCGACGTGGACGTAGCCAGTGAGGGTGTTAGCGTTGGCGGAGAAAGTGCTTTCGCGCTTGAGGTGGACGTCATAGTCGTCGATGAACTGCGCGGGGAGCGTGACGAGGGAGACGTCGCGGGTGAGGCCGCCGTAGTTGAACCAGTCGATGCCTACGGAGGGGATGCCGTCTACGTCGCGGGTGGAGTCGACGGCGATGACGACGAAGTTGCTACCGGGCTTGAGTGCGGCGGTGACCTCACAGTCGAAGGGAGTGAAGCCGCCTTCGTGATCGCAGATGCGCTTCTGGTTTACCCAGACGAAGGACTTGTAGTTAGCCGCGCCGATGTGGAGGAAGGTGCGGGTGTTGGGTTTGGGCTGGAAGTCGAAGTCGCGCTGATACCAGACGACTCCTTCGTAGCGGAAGAGGGTGGGGTCCTGGGTGTTCCAGTCACCGGGGACTTTGAGGGTGGGGGCGGTGGCAAAGTCGTACTCTTCATTGTGCGGGCCGCTGTTGATGTTGGGGTGGCTGTTCATCCCGTAGCCGTTGTCGCGGACTTTGCCCTGGGCAGTGTAGAGGCCTCTCGCGGGTGGCTGGTCGACGAGGTAGTGCCAGTCGCCGTTCAGGGACATGACGGAGCGGTGGTCGACGCCGACAAGCAGAGTCTTCATTGGTTGCTGCGCAAGGAGAGGGAGTGTGAGGGTACAGCAGACGAATGAAATAAGAGCCTTGGTGCAGTCCAAGAATCTACCTGCGAATATCTTTGAGAAACGAGTCATACCACTCCACCCTTTGGTTGGAATTGAAGGAATTTAGAAACGAAAAACGGAAGGAATAAAGGCGGAAACAACTGACGTCACGCCTTTCCACTCACGCGGCAATCGTATCAGAGTTGACGGCGAAGAGATGATAAGGTGTGTTGCGAGGTATGAGGTGGGTTGAGGAAGGTGAGATGGCCGGGAATGCCACTTTCAACTCTTGCGGGAAGAAGAAATGGCTCTTCAAAATTATTGTCGAGCGAAAGCAGAACCCGGGCGTCTGTCTGGATAGAAGGGACTTATGACGTCGATCGAGGGATGTAGCTTGGCGTTGGCTTCCATGGAAGACGTGGGATCGAAGACTGACCTTACGGCTCTGGTGGAGACCTACTCGACGCTTCTATTCCGCGTAGCTCACTCAGTCCTGCGGTGTCGGTCGGAGGCTGAGGATGTAGTTCAGGATGCCTTCGTTCGCGTGATTGAACGCCGTGGCTTGTTGCCGGATGTGCGGGATATGCGGGTATGGCTGATTCGGATTACGTGGAATCTTGCGATCGATCGCAAGCGGCGCATACGGCCGGAGCAGATGGATGAGGGCTTCGCGGAGAGCCTGGTCGCGCGAAGTGTGCCAGCCGATGAGGCGCTGGATGAAACGCGGCGGATGAAGGCTGTTCTGCGTGAGTTGGAGAGATTGCCGAAGGCGGAGCGTCATGTTCTGCTGCTTTCTTCGCTGGAGGAGTTGGG